>VGLH01000120.1 GCA_016866785.1 Candidatus Poribacteria bacterium | reverse complement strand
CGGATGTGGGGAGCTCCGCGCTCACTCCGAGCCAGGTCGTCAGCAGCGTGCCGACCAGAAGCTGCCCTTCCGCGCCGATGTTGAGCGCGCCGCAGCGGAAGGCGACCGCTACGGCGAGCCCCGTGAAGATGATCGGGCACGCATTCGTCAGCGTGACGCCCCATCCACGAGCCGAGCCTACGCTGCCCACCCAGAACGCCCGCAGGCAGGACGCGAGGTCGTATCCGCTCGCCGCCAGCAGGATCAGAGCGAGTCCGAGCGACGCGCCGATCACAGCGAGCGTCCTCACCAGAGGCATCAGCCGGGCAGCAACCCGAGCGACTCGAGCGTTCTGCAGCCACGGCATCACGATGCCGCTCCCAGTCCGAGCATCCATTGCCCGACGATGGCGCGAACCTCGGCGGTTCCCGGTGGGAGCTCGCGGAGAGAACCTCGGAAAAGGACGCCGATGCGGTCGCTCAGACTCAGCACTTCGTCGAGCTCCGTCGAGATCAGCAGAATGCCGACTCCCTCGTCGCACGCATGCCTCAGCGCGTCGTGCACGTACTCGGTCGCTCCGATATCCAGCCCGCGCGTCGGGTTCACGGCGATGAGGAGCCGCCGAACCGCGGTGAGTTCGCGTGCCAACACGACCTTCTGCTGGTTGCCGCCCGACAGCGACCCGACGGGCTGACGAACGGTGGTCGCTCGAATGGCGAACCGGTCGGCGAGATCCCTCGCGTGACGGGCAACGGTGCGTGGCTGAAGGAAACCGTGTGCCGCGAACAGGTCCGACCTGTACGCCCGCAGCACGAGGTTCTCGGCGACCGAGAAGTCCAGGATCAAGCCCTTGAGCTGCCGATCCTCCGTGATGACCGCCATCCCGAGCTCCGCGCGCCTGCGCGGGCTCAGGTTCGCCAGGGCGTGCTCCATCAGCATCACGTCGCCTGCGACGGTGCGACGGACTCCGGCAAGGCACTCCGCCAGCTCGAGCTGCCCGTTGCCGTCGATACCTGCGATCCCGACGATTTCTCCAGCGTTCACGGTCAAGTCGACGTCGCGTACCGCTGGCTGGCTACGCTCGTCGTGAACTCGCAGTCCGCGAACGCGGAGGACCGGCTGACTCGGCGCCAGTTCGCGTTCTGGTCTGGAGCCTTCGTCACCGCCCAGGCGGACGACTCTCCCGACCATCATCTCGCCCAACTGCTGCTCGTCTACATCGTCGGTATCCACGGTCGCCACGTGTTTACCCAGGCGCAGGACCGTCACTCGGTCGCAGAGCTCCACGACCTCACGCAGCTTGTGGCTGATGAAGATGATGGACTGACCGCTATCGCGCAGACGCGAGAGCACGGCTCCCAGGTCGTCGGCTTCGTGAGGGGTGAGGACGGCGGTGGGTTCGTCCAGGATCAGCACGCGAGCCCGCCTCGCGAGGCATTTCAGAATCTCGACCCGCTGCTGGACGCCGACGGGTAGCTCACTGACCTTGCTGCGAGGATCGACATCGAGCCCGAACTCCGTCGAGAGAACGCGGACCTCGTCAACGGCTCGTGCGCGCCGGAACCAGAATGGGTTGTCCGCTCGCGAGCCCATGAGGACGTTTTCGGCTACGGTGAGATTGGGTATCAGCATGAAATGCTGATGCACCATGCCGATCCCGGCTCGGATGGCATCGCTCGGCGACGCGAAGCGCAGTTCGCGGTCATCGACGCGGATCGTGCCGTTGTCGGGCTGAATGAGTCCGTAGAGCACGTTCATCAGCGTGGACTTGCCGGCTCCGTTCTCCCCGAGGAGAGCCAAAATCTCGCCTTCGCGGAGCTCGAGCGACACGTCGTCGAGCGCCTGGTTGCTGCCGAACCGCTTGCTGATGTTGGACAACCGAACGCGGCTCACGCGATCTCCTGTCGCAGCTCGTGCAGCATGCGCAGGGCGGCGAAGCGGAGCTCGCTGTCGCTGGCGGGAGCGAACATCTGAGTTCCGTAGTAGCGGATCGCGTCGCTCACTTCGTACCCGCCCAGGGCGTAGGCGGATCCGGTCGGCACATAGCCGTGGCAGCCGTTCGTGTATCCGAGAACGCTGGTGAGAGCGAACGGAGAGTGGTCCGAGATGGACAGCCCGATCTCTGCGAATACCTCGCCGGGCAAGCCCACCTGGGCGAGGTCGCCGATCCGAGCGACCTGAACCTCGAACGGACAAGTGTCTTGCGCGGGTTCCTGACCACTGGATCGCGCTCGCATCGAAAGCGCCCAGTCGAGCCATGCTTGTCGGAGCCATACATGACCCCGATGGCGTCCCTCCGACTTGGCGTTCTCGACCTGCGTCCGGAACGACGCGACCAGCGCCTCGATCTCGTGGACTGGGGTTGGCGTTTGGAGCGACAGGGGGACGACCTCGAGGCAGGCTCCCAGCGAGGGCGTCGCATCGTCGGCTGTGATCGACTGGAGCCCGCTGACGACCGCCGCTCCCAGGATCCTGCCGTTGCGCTCGACCGCGTCGAACGAGCCTCGGCGAATCGGGTTGATATCGCCGCAGCACCCCTGGGCGAACATGGCGACGCCGTCCTCGACGGCTTCGACCGTATCGACGGCGACGCCTGGGAACTCGGCGCTGACCGCGAGGTTGTCGCCGCCGAGGGTCGTCGGGTGGCAGGCGTGAGTGAACCAGACGGCGATGGTGTTGCCGTCCTCGTCAGCGACTCGAAGGATGTCGGCGTACGGGGCGACCACGCCGTGAGGGTTGTCGGCGATCACGATCCGTCCATCGGACCCCCGGTACCGTCGGTTCAGCCCGATCTGAACCGGCACGCGACCGTAACCGACACGCGCCGGCACGGCTGCGGCAACCGCTGTGGACACGGTGCGCACGATTGCGGCGACGAACCGCTCGACGTAGCCCGTGTCGGGCTCGCCGAGCCCGCGCAACGACTGCGTCGCGGGTCCAGCGTGTGTGTGCGAAGCGTTGAGCACGATGTGCTCGGCGGCGATGCCCGTCTGCGACGTGACGCCCTGCCGGATGCGGTCCAGCACGTCGAAGTCCACGCCGATGACATCGAGCGACACGAGCGCCAGACGAACGTCGTCGTTCGCCAGCACCAAGGCGCGCGCGTAGAGATCATCATGGACGGACGTGCACCCCGACGGTCTCCCGCCGTACCCGGTCAGATCGACGCCGACCGGCGGAGTGATGACCGACGTCGCAGCCCCTGCCGACAGCCTACCAGCGCCCATCAGTCGCATCTCCTTGCGTCTCAGGTGTGCAGAACGGTACACCGGTGTCAGCGATCACTCAGTATAGCAGGAACCCGCCACGGGCGAGTCGATCCCATGACGACGGAGGGCATTCGGGTTGAGACGTTTCCGCGCCGCGTCGCTGAGCGCCCTCCGCAGGAAGGGGCGGCTCCGGGTCAACGTCAGGGGCGTCGACATCCTGCTGTTCGAGATCGACGGGATCGTCTACGCCACCTCGAGCGTATGCCCTCACGAGGAGGTCGAACTGGACCGCGCGACCTTGGACGGCACGATCCTCACCTGTTGGGAGCACGGCTACGAGCTCTGCGTTCGCACCGGCGAATGCTTCACCGACCCGACGCTGACACTGCCGACGTTCATCGTCGTTGTCGAGGGGGATGACGTCCTCGTAGAACTGTGATGCCCGCAAATCGCTGCGTAAGTACATGGATCGAGCGCCGAAGAAGGGCTCCGGCGCTCGATCCGAACCGGCTACTGGGTCTTGATCTCTCCCCATGACGTCGCCAGCTTCCCGAGCGACGACACGGCGAGACCTCCCTTCGGTTCCTTGGTCACATCTCCGGCGATGTCGTGCGCGTCCTTCGCCTTGCCCGACCCGACTGCCATGTAGTAGACGAGCGGCTCGCTCTTCTCGCCCTTCTTGAGGGCTTTACCCAAGGCGTTGTGGACGAGGTGGAACCGACCGTCCGGCGCCCATCCTGCGAAGAGCTCGACGGTTCCCTTCTCGGTGTACATCGCGAAGTAGCCGTTTTCGTTGCCGACGACGCCATGCGGGAACGGATCCTTCCAGTCGAGGAACTCGTTCTTCAGGGCGTTCCGTGGCTCGAGCATCGGCTCGTGACCGTCGCTGAATGAGACGACCGCATCCTTCGCCTCGACGACGACTTCATGACGGAAGTAAGGAACGCCGTCCCAGTACGTTGCCGTCACGATCCACTTCTTGCTGGCTCCGTCGTCGATAGTATACTCGAGTGCGACCTTGCCGGGCGCTTTCTCCAACTCCTTCACACTCGTGCAAATCCCCCAGTCCTTCCAGCCAGCGTAGTTCGCCGAATGGTAGAGCGTTCTGCCTTGCCCTTCGCCGATGATGGACTTCGCGTTCCCCTTCGCCCATGCTCCGTCGTAACCCGCCTGGGCGTTGGTCTTCCACTTGACGGTGTACATGTCGGTCTCGATCAGCCAGTTGGCTCCGTCCTTCTTCGCCGTCGCCGCCGTTGCGGCGAGGCTGATCGTCAGGAACGTCGCCGAAACCGCACACCAAACAAGCCGTCGCCTCATGGTCTATCCTCCCCGTGATGATGCTCACACGACAGCCACCACGATGGCGATAGTAGTACTTCTATCACACCAACGCAATATGGTAGATGAGCTCGTCGAAGGCGCGGAACCGGAGGGTCATCTGCTTCGTAGTACGCCACGAGGAGGTGTCGTCGATGGTCGGAGGCGATCTGCGGTCGGTCTACAATGCGCTCCGAGCGTTGCTCGAAGGCTACACGCCTCCGTTCGAGGCGCGCGCGGGGCTGAACGGTGGAGGCGAGTTCCACCTATGGTCGGTGGGCGAGGTCACAGTCGCCGGTAGGACTCGCTCCGACGTGCACTTCGCGGGCGTCGTGTGCAACAGAGACGACGTGACGCTTCACTTCATGCCGATGTACGCCTTCGATGACGTTCGATCAGCAATGCCTCGCGAGCTCCTGGGCATGGCACGGGGAAAGGCTTGTCTCCACTTCCGAGCGCTGACACCATCGCTCCTGGAGGATATCAAGGCTGCGCTTCAGCTCGGTCTAGCGGCGTATATCGAGCACGGGTGGGTGCAGATGCCGGGCGCGCTGCCGGTCAACTCGTCGAGCAGCGATCAGAGGACGGAGAGTAGGTCGCGAGACACGGCAGCGTCGTTCCAGTAGGGCTCCTCTGAAGTTCGCTGGAACCCTGAGGCGGAACACGTGACAGTTCGAGACGACAAGCGACGAGCGCTAACATCTCCGCTGCTCATTTCTGTGGTTCTGCACGTCCTGCTTGTGCTCGTGCTGTCATCCATACGCGTGGTACCGATGGATTCCGCGAGCTCCGACGTGTTCTATTCAGTCGC
The DNA here is from genome assembly GCA_016866785.1 of Candidatus Poribacteria bacterium. NCBI lineage: Bacteria > Candidatus Poribacteria > Candidatus Poribacteria bacterium. The sequence goes on along the minus strand of VGLH01000120.1, from coordinate 7,091 downwards.
GGCTGTCGAGACAGTTCAGCCGCGTCCCAAGGTCCGTGCAACGCACTCCGCCATCCGTCCCGACCGTGCATCGTACGAGCGCTCGCGGGTCGTTGGTCCTCTGACATCGCGGGAGTTGTCCGAGTCGGGGATGCTGACGCCGCCGATGCCCTCGGTCGACCGACACGTCGAGATGGTCTCGTTGGCTGTCTCGCCGCTCTCGATCCCGACACGAGCGTTCGACCTGGCGTCACCGTCCGCGGGAGGGGGCTCCCGTCTCTCCGAGCTGAGCGACCTTGCGCGTTCTGCCAAGCCCGTTGCAGCATGGCTCCCTCCCCGTCCGGCCTCCGGCGTGCGCGACTCTCTCGATGGTCGTGCGGACGCGGAGTCGCCGTTTGGCGATTCCGGTACGCTGCTGAACCGTAGCCCCCTCGAAGTCATCGCAGACAGCCTGGGCGTCCGTCCGCGAGGAGTCGCAACGAACAAGGCGGATGTCGTCTTCCTTGTCGATGCCAGCCAGAGCATGCAGGACAACATCTACATCGTCTCCCGTCATCTGTCGCGCATGGCTCAGCGGCTGTCCGTGAGCGGTCTCGACTTCCGCATCGGCGTCGTCACGTTCCGCAACACGACGTTGGGCTCCGTGCTGGGCAGCAACATGGAGGTCACGCCGCTAACGGCGGACACCTCGACCATCGAGCGGGCGCTCGAGAAGGTGAAATGCAAGGGCGGGGAGAAGGCGCTGAACGCCCTAATGGACGCGATCCCGCTCATTCGCTACCGCGACGACGCGTCGCGACATCTCGTGCTGGTCACCGACGAGTACGTCGATGGTGAGCACGCCAGCCTCGAAGTGTTCGGAGCCCTCTACCGGGCGCGCATCCAAGTGGATGTGATCGGGATGGACGAACCGTTCCAGAGAGCGCTGGCGTCTCGGACCGGCGGAACCTGGACGCCGATCGCCAATCTATCCAGTTGATAGCGAATCACCCCGAAGCGCCACCATCCGGCGATGGCGTTCGGCGTGCGGCTGCGTCCGCTCGTATGTCAGACAGCACGTCGCTCAGCACGCGGCGCGAGGACTCGGGCGTCACCACCGCGAATGCCACATCCTGGGGAAGGTGGTTCGAGCGCCGGTATGTTGTCAGGACCTCGCGCAGCTGGTCCGGCGTGAACCCGTCCAGGATGACCACTTTGCCGCGACGCTCACGGGCTGGCAGGGCGTCATCGACGCTTTGGACATCTCTGGATGACTCGGATCCTGCCATCGAAGTCACGTCCTCTCAATGCGCGTGAGTAACGGTACCGCGCGGCTTTACGCCGGTTGCGTTCTTGCCGGTGCTGGTGGCGTATGCTACCATGGGGCTCGACCCGGAACCAATCTCCGTTGTCGACGGATCCACGATGAGCAACTGGACGACCGCCAGCGTACTAGTGCTCAACGCGAGCTATGAAGCGATCCATATCTGCGATGTCAGGAGAGCGCTCAAGCTCGTGTTGAAGGGGGCGGCCTCTGCCGAAGAGGTCAGCGACGTCATGGTGCGAGGATCGTCGCTCCGCGTGCCGGTTCCATTGGTGATCCGCCTGTCGACCTACGTCCGCATACCCCATCGAACCGTCAAGTTCTCGCGCCGCAACGTGTTCCTGCGGGATCGGTACGTTTGCCAGTACTGCGGGGAGCGGTTCCTGGCGTCCGACCTGACCATCGACCACCTGGTACCGCGTTCGCGTGGCGGCCAGACCGCATGGGACAATGTGGTGACGGCGTGCCGGGGCTGCAACCATCGCAAGGGCGACTACTCGCCGCGGGAGTCGAACATGTTCCCCCTGCGGACGCCCAAGACGCCGACAATCGCCTACTACCTGCACCTGACGCGCTTCTCGTCGATGTACCATGAGTCTTGGCGCAAGTACCTCTACATGGCGTAGCCTATGCCGGTTTCCGTCGTTCGCCCAGTGTCGGCTCTGCTTGGACTTGGGTGTGTACTCCTGACGGCAGGGTGCTCGGCTCCCGCCAACTACTACCGTCAGACCGCCTACATGACCCGGCTCGGCGAGGAGACCCGTCGGCAGACGGGTCGGCGGCTTGGGTCATCGGAGCTACAGCCTGGGCTGTCCACGAATCTCGCGTTCGATATGGCGGACGGCGCGGAGATTCGACTCGCCCCGGTCGCGCTCACCTCGCCTGACGCAAACGTTCTTCCGAGATTGGACCCTGTGCCGACCGACCCGACAAGTGCCGAACCAATCGGCATTGACAGATCGCGTCTGATCGAGTTCCTGCGCCGTCGGTACGAGGTCGCCGTCGTCGACACACAAGCGCTAAACGGCAGGATCGCAGGTTCCCAGAACGTGCTTCGCGTCGAGTTCCTGCCGCGAGCGCGATCCGACGAGTCGCTGATGCGCGAGTTCGCGCTCATCTGCGCAGCGGTGCAGGGGATGGACGATGGCCGCAGCATCGACACGGTGGTTGCCTTGGCGACCAGCGCCGGATTCCTTCCGTGGCTGAGCATGCGTGCCGACTTGAGCCGATTCGACGCGTACCAGAAAGGCACTATCTCGCTCGAGGAGTGGCGGCGAGGCGTCGAGATCGCGCGCTACGGACCTTAAAGGGGTTGCCGTTCTGGACACGCTGAAGGCGAAGTGGGAGTTCGACCGGGTCTACCGACTCGGGCTCCGGGTCACCAATCGCGCCTACGCCGCCCATGTGGCACCCGCGAAGAGCGCAGTCGGCGAGCCGGCTCCGGCAACACGATTCGGGATGACCGCCACGAAGAAGTTCGGCAAGAGCGTCCAGCGGAACCGCGCAAAGCGGCTGATCCGGGAAGCGATCAGGACACTCGAGTCCCAGATCGTGTCCGGGTACGACATCGTGATCGTCGTGCGAAGCGGCGCGCTCGGGCTCGCGGCGCCAGAGGCTTGCCGACTGCTTCGTGACCTCCTGTTGCGCTCCAAGCTCATCGATTCGTCACAGCATCGCTCCGGAGTGCCCAGGTACCCGAGGCGACCCGATTCCGACCGTGGCTCCCAAGGCTCTTCGGGACACGATCCGGCGACCCGAAGTGCCCTCGCATCGCGGTCCCCAGACCCCCATCGGACAGAGGACGAGTCGTGGCGCTGAAGCGTTTGGGGCGGCTGCCTGTTCAGGTCGCGCTCGGGGCGATCCGCGCGTATCAACTGCTGCTTTCGCCGGTGCTCGGGAGTAGCTGCCGGTTCCAACCGTCCTGCTCGCAGTACGCCAGCGAGGCGATCCGCGTGCATGGGCTTGCCGCTGGCGTGCGTCTGGCTGCGCGCAGGATCGCGCGATGCCATCCGTGGCATCCAGGCGGATACGACCCGGTTCCCGGAGACATTGACAGCAGGAGATCACAGAGCCGCGGACGGCAAGCGCCTGTCCGGCAAACCATGAAGTGAGATATGGACCGACAGACCACTCTGTTCTTCGTCGCGGTCGCCGTCGTCTTCGTCGTGTGGGCAACCATTCAGCGCTCGCGCATGCCCGTGAGCCCCGATGACCCCGGACAGCCAGCGGCAGAGACGGCGTCGCAGACGCCGACAGCCCCGGCCTCTCCTTCCGTGACTCCGGAGCTGGCTGGCGAGGCGGCGGGCCCAGCCGTCAACGCCGCCACGCGGGTCCGCGGCAGCTCGAAGACCATTGTTCGGTCGGACACGTACGAAGTGGAACTCGCTGACGCCACGGCGTCGGTCGTGTCTTGGCGTCTGTCGCGGTACCCCGTCCGAACGCACGACGGAAAGCTCTCCAGCGAACCTCTGGACATGGTCTCGGTCTACTCGGACGACTATGCCTGCATCCACATGGACGACGCCGATCTGGTCTGGACGAAGGCTGCTGGGAAACCGGGCGATCTCGTGGTTGGCGGCCCTGGGAGCGAAATCGAGGTCGCGTATGTCGCAACCTACGGCTCCGTCGAAATCACAAAGACGTTCCGGTTCCACGGAGCCGCACCGGACGACCCGTGGCGGGCATATGCCGCCGACATCGAGCTGTCGTTCCGCAATACCGGCCAAATCGCGTCGGACGCGATGGCGCGAGGATACGCGCTTCGGTGGGGACCTGGCGTCGCTGCCGACCAGGAACCGGTCGATCTGAAGTCGTATGGGGCTCGCGGCGGGCTGCAGCGCAAGTCCGGCGTCGCCAACGTCCGCGCGGTCCGTGATCAGGACGTGGAAACTCCCGGGCTCCAGTCGGAGCACCCGGAATCGGATGCGGCGGACTCCAACAGCACGCTGTGGGCGGCGATGCACAGCAAGTACTTCGTGATCGCGATGCTGCCAGGGGATGTGGGCTCGAACCGCCACGTCGAGTTCGGCGAGTTCCGCGCGTTTCCCGATTCGCAAGCTCTCCGAGAGCCGGAACGGCTGAACGAATACATGAAGTCGGCGAAGGACTGGGTGCTCGACGACAACCACCTGGATCGCCGCAAGACACAGCTCATGCTAACCATCCCCCCTATCGGCAGCGTCGGCATCAGCGACCGCATTGCGCAGACGATTCGGAAGCCCGCAGACTCGGAGAAGCAGCGCGCGCGCGCCGAGCAGGACCAGGTTCGGGCGTACTCTGAGTTCGCGTCGGTGACTGCGCCGTTAACCGGGGCGGAGCTCCGGGCAGACGGCTTCTTCCTCGAACCGGGCGCGGAGCGTCGCGACACATACCGCCTCTACGCAGGTCCCAAGGACACCGCGCTGCTCAAACACGTGCTGTTGCCGGATGACCAGACGCCGGCTCATCTGGAGCAGCTCGTCAACTTCGGCGCAATCCTGGGCGGCTTGGGGAAAGCCCTCCTATGGGTGCTGAAGTTCTTCCATGCGGCTGTGCGCAACTACGGCGTCGCGATCATCGTCCTGACCATCCTCGTGCGCTTGGCGATGTACCCAATCACGCAGCACAGCAGCGAATCGATGAAGCGCATGCAGACGCGCATGAAGATCATCCAGCCCGAGCTGGACGCGGCAAAGCAGAAGTACCGCGATGACCCGCAGCGGATGAACGCAGAGATGATGAAGGTCTACTCGAAGTACGGCGTCAATCCGGCTGGTCAGTTGAGCGGATGTCTGATGCTGGTCCTCCAAATGCCCATCTTCATCGCCATGTACCGCATGCTGGGAACGGCGGCAGAGCTTCGCGGAGCGCCGTTCGTGCTGTGGATGGATGATCTGACGGCTCCCGACGCCCTGTTCGCCGTCGCCGGTATCCCGATCCGCGTATTGCCTTTGGCGATGACTGCGGGAACCATTCTGCAGCAGAAGATGAACCCGGCGACCACGTCGGTCGCTGGAACCCAGAAGACGATGATGTACGTGATGCCGCTGATGCTGCTGTTCATCTTCTACGGGATGCCGTCGGGTCTCAACCTCTACTGGGGCGTCAGCACGTTCATCGGTGTGGGACAGCAGTTCCTGGTCAACAAGTTCGGCAAGAGCACGGGCGAGGAGAACCTGACCGCTGCCGACCTCGAGCGCATGGCGAAGCAGAAACGCAAGCAGAAGCGCCGCAATCGAGCGTCGTCGCTCGTGCGAATGTCCAAGCAGCGATAGCCTGACCGCGGACGGTTTGGCGGGTGAGATGTGCGGAGGGGATGAGATCCATGTCGCGACCAACCAGTCGTGCGGTTGAGAAAGAGGGCGTGACGAAAGAGGACGCACTGAGAGCTGCCCTCGAAGAGCTCGGTGTTCCCGCTGAACAGCTTGGGGCAAAGGACTTGGAAACGCTGCGACACGATGCCGCGCTGGCACTGGACGTGGATCCAGACAATATCGCCGTGCGGATCGTCAGCGAAGGAACCAAAGGGCTCCTGAGCCTCGGCTCCACTCCCGCGCGCGTGCATGTCTCGGTTCACCGCAGCGTGGAGGTCTCGCCGGAAGAGACGTTGGTGGAGCTGCTCCGTCTCATGGGCGTCCCTGCCGGAGTGCGGTCCGAGGTCCGCGACGAGGACCTGCACCTGAACATCGAGACCGACGACGCTGCCGTGCTGATCGGGCGGCACGGACACACGCTGGACTCCATCCAGTACCTGTTGAACTGCATCGTCAGCCGGTCACCGTCGGCAAAGCGGCGTGTCGTGGTCAATGCCGGCGCGTACCGCGAGAAGCGCGAGGACATGCTCGAAGAGATGGCGCACCATGCGGCGCGTCGGGTCCGCGCGACCGGCAGAGAAGCGGTGCTGGAGCCGATGAACCCGCGCGATCGCCGAATCGTCCACATGGCGCTGCGCGATGACGAGGACGTGCGGACGTTCAGCCGTGGCGAAGGCGCGTACCGTGCCGTCATCGTCGTGCCGAAGGACAAGTTCGTGCCCGACCCGGGCAATGACGATCTGTGATCGCCAAGTCATCGCCGAGCCCGAGGAGTATGAGCCGTGCGTCGATCGTCGCGTCAGGCGGCGGGTGACACTCGACGCGCCCCGTTGCCTGCACTTCCAGACGACCCGTTCGATGCCAGCCGCCTCCTGCTGCGGAGCGATCCCGCGAGCGCGCAGGAGCTCTTCGCGCGCCTGCCCGAACCCACTCAGCTCCAAGTCCTGGACGCGACGACCGATCCGCGTGACCGGGAGTCCCTCTACTACCTGGTTCCAGACTGTCAGCCGCTCGTGCGCGCAACCCGCGTCGAAAGCCTGTTGGAGATGGTGGGAACCGTTTTCGGCACAGGTCTCGCTTGCGGCATTCTGTCGGCAGTCAGCGCGGAGCAGTTTTCCGACATGTTCGAGCGCACCGCATGGTCCGGGGGGGTCGCTGACCGCGAGGCGGTCAGCATGTGGCTCGCCGAGTTGTCGGCACTAGACCCCGAGGAGCTCTCGGTGCTGTTGTGCGGGCTCGACGTCGAGGTATTGGGCGAGCTGTTTCGCGGTCAGGTGGATGTCCCGATCCACGTCAAGGGCATGGTCGTCGCGTCCGGGCTGGTCGATCTCGAGCAGGTCGAGTTCCAGACCGAGGAAGTTCGGCTCATGGGCGAGCTCGTCTGGGCAGCGGACCCGGACCTGTTCCGCCAGACCTTGAGGTTCCTTTTCGTTCAGGACGAGGATTTCGCCGCCGATGACGATGAGGTCGACGACGACGATCACCAGCCTGGCACGAGCGAGAACCCGGGAACCGAT
>VGLH01000119.1 GCA_016866785.1 Candidatus Poribacteria bacterium | reverse complement strand
AGTCGGGCGGCGGCGTGTGTTCACTGGGCCCGCAGCCGTAGATCGACCGGCTGTTGACGCGCATCCACGCGCCGATCCCGCGCAGGCGGTCGATGGCGAACGGATCGAACTCCCCGCGCGCGGTGGGTCCGACGTTCAGCAGCAGGTTCCCGCCCTTCGACACGGAGTCCACCAGCATCTGGACGAGCATATCGACCGACTTCCAGTCGAGGTTGTCACGGTCGTAGCCCCAGCTTCCGTTGAGCGTCTGGCAGGCTTCCCACACGACGGGCTTGCCGCCGACGGTCAAGCCCGCGCGGGGCTGGTACTGCTCCGGCGTCTTGAGGTCGCCGCCGATTTCGAGGCGGTCGTTGACGATGATTCCGGGCTGGAGCTCGCGCACCATCGCCATCAGGCGCTCGGAGTCCCAGTCCTCTTTGCCCTTGCCCTTCGACCATCCCCAATCGGAGCCGGAATAGGAGAAGTCGAACCACATGACGCTGACCTTCCCGAACTGGGTCAGCAGCTCGCGCGTCTGGGCGTGCAGGTAGGCGCGGTACTTGGCGATGTCGCGGTTCTGGTTCGCCTCGCGGTAGGCGACGTTGTCCCGCTGCGGATGGAGCCCGTCAACGACGTATTCCGGGTGATGCCAGTCGATGACGGAGTGGTAGAACCCCGTGCGCAGACCTTCATTCCGGAACGCCTCGACCATCGGGGTCAGCAGGCACTTGTTCCAGGGGGTCTTGGTGACCTTGTAGTCGCCCTGCTGGGTGTCCCAGAGGCAGAAGCCGTCGTGGTGCTTGCTCGTGACGACGAAGTACTTCATGCCGGCGTTGCGCGCCTCTTGCGCCCACACGCGGGGGTCGTAGAGGTCGGGGTAGAAGTGGTCGAAGTACTTCTGATAGTCCTCGTCGGTGATGCGCTCGCGGTGCTTGACCCACTCGTGGCGGGCAGCGAGGGAGTAGATGCCCCAGTGGATGAAGAGCCCGAATCGGTCGTGGGTGAACCAGCTCGTGTCGCCGCCGGTGTGTTCTGCGGTCATGGATGGTTCCTCTCGTCCCGTGGCGGGGAGCCGTCGTAGTCGACGCATCCGGTCGGGCAGGATGATCCCACATTCGGGAGGCAAGTCCAAACGCGCCGATTCAGATGGAGCGCCGAGCCCTCACCCCGACTCCCGGCCGAAAAGAGAGGAGGAACGCGGCATTTGGCGCTCCGGCGTCCGGGAGCGCTGTGGCGGTGATTGCGCCCCGGAACCCGGCTCGGCTATGATGTTCGTGCAGCGAGGAACGCAGGCACGCCAATCCTCACGCACGTCCTCACGGAGTCATCGGAATGAGCAAGATCCCCATCGGACTGGAACTCTATTCGGTGCGCGAGCAGCTTGCGAAGGACCCGCGCGGCACGATCAAAGCCGTCGCCGAGATGGGCTACGTCGGCGTCGAGTTCGCCGGTTTCCCCAGCCCCGATCCAGCGGAAGTCAAGGGCTGGCTCGACGAGTTCAAGCTCACCTGCTGCGGTTCCCATACGGGCTGGGGACTCGTCCAGGACGACAAGCTGGAATCCACCGTCGCCTACAATAAGGCGATCGGGAACCGCTACCTCATCGTTCCGGGCTTGCCCGGCGAGTTGACGCGCACCCGCGCCGACTGGATCGCCACGGCGAAGAAGTTCAACGCCATCAGCGCCAAGCTCGTCCCCCAGGGCATGGCAACCGGCTACCACAACCACTCCGCCGAATTCCAGGTCATGGACGGCGAAACCGCCTGGGACGCCTTCTTCAGCCACACCGACAAAGAAGTCGTCATGCAGTTGGACATGGGCAACGGCATGAGCGGCGGCGCGGACCTCGTCGGCATCCTCAAGAAGTTCCCCGGCAGAGCCGAGACCGTCCACCTCAAGCCCTACCACAAGACGGAGGGCTTCCGACCCGTCATCGGCAAAGACGATGTCCCGTGGCAGGAGGTGTTCCACCTCTGCGAGACGACCGGGAACACGAAGTGGTATATCGTCGAGTACGAGAGCGACGCCTATCCCCCGCTGGAAGCCGTTGAGCGCTGCCTCAAGGGCTTGCAGAAGATGGGCAAGTAGCGCCCCATCGCTCCGAGATCCGACGGGCGCGCCGACCTCGCCAGCGATGAGGGGCGCGCCCGTCGTCCATCGACCCGCGTCGTTTCCAGGGGTGAGGAGACGCCCATGAACCGGCACGCTGCGTCCACCGCCATCGCGCTGGCGTTCTGGCTCCCGATCTGCCTGAACGCCCAGACGACGATCACCTTCGACAACGAAATGAAGGGCTGGGAGATCGTCGATGAGCCGGCGAAGAACCTCGGCGAGGGTCCGTCCGCCTGGTCGATCCGCAAGAGCCAGCTCGGACTCAGCGGGAACGTCCTCTTCCAGAGCTCCAACGCCTGGGGAAGCCCCGCCGATAGCCAGCTCATGGGAACCTTCGCCGTCTACACGGCGGAGAAGTTCCGCAACTTCACCCTGGAGATGGACGTCGCCGCGCAAGACAACGACGGCATGGGACTCGTTTGGGCGTTCACCGGAACCGACCGGCACTATCGCGTCATCATGATCAACGACGTGTGGCCCGAGCTCGCCCTCGACAAGGTTCGCGGGCCCTTCATGCGGATGGACAAGCGCACGAGCGATGACGAGCCGTGGTACGCGGTCTTGACGATGATGAAGGGCGACTACAAGCCCTACGCCGAGCGCGTGCCGCTCCACTGGAAGCTCGTCGTGAACGCCGGGAAGTTCCGGTTCGAGCGCGGCGATGGGCTCGTTATCGAGGGAGCCGATACCGCCTACGTCGAAGGCAGCATCGGCATCCAGCTCTACGCGCAGCAGGCGGAGTTCGACAACGTGAAAATCACGCCCGCGCTCGCGGTGGACCCGTCGGGGAAGACGACGGCTTTGCTGGGGGAGCTGAAGTCCGCCCGGTGAGCCGTTCGTCCTGTAGACGAGAGTTGTAGGGGCGACCCGTCGGGTCGCCCTCGTCGTGAGCCGGGCGACGCGCCGCGTCGCCCCTACCATGCGGTGCTCTTTGCCCCCGCAATCGTCGACAACGCAGACGACTCAGCAGAGGAGCGTGCGGTGGTAGGGCGGGTCTCAGACCACCAGTGTCAACTTACGCGGTTTTCTGGTGGGGCATGTGGATTCCAACGCAAAACGCGCGTCCTATATGGCTTGTGACGGCGGGAACCGGTTGGTTCCCAACCCTCGCCCTGACCCTCCCCCATTCAAGGAGGAGGGATAGGGCATCCTCCCCCTGCGAAGCGTGGGGGAGGACTGAGGTGGGGGGAGGTTCCGTATAGTACTTGGGCGCTTAAGTTGACACCCATGGTCTCAGACCCGCCTCTACGGGACCCCCTATGCAGGGAATGGACTTCTGAGCCCCTTCGGCGGCTGATGCCTAGACGAGCAGCCGCGCCGCTCGCGCGGCGACGAGCTGGGACGGTAGGCAATACGCTGCCACCTCGCGCCCCGGCGGGAAGGAGACCTGCTCGTACGCCGTCAAATGCCCTTCCGTCTGGTGGTACGCGACGTGCCCATAGAGCGACAGCAGGAAATCCTCCCTCCGGCCGAGCGCCCAGAGCCCGCGCAGGTAGTCGGTCAGGGGCCAGTCGTCCAGATGATCGCTGAATCGCGTCATGCCGCAGAACTGCCCGCCCGCGTTCAGGCGCGATTCCACGACCCGGTTCGCCATCTCCGGCGGCAGCAGGCCGCTCGAAAGCAGCTCCGGCAGGTAGCGGTAGTTCGTGTAAGAGGCGTCGCGCGTCGCTGTCCACGATTCGGGGCGCCCCAGCGGCTCGACCTGCGGCGTGAGCCACCAATCGTCGGTATTCCACGCAAGGCGGATCGCCGCGAGCGTGTCGCGGGCGAGGGCATCGGCGGCTTCCCGAAGCGGCGCTGGATCGACCCGCTCGCCGAGGCGTTCGCACACATCCGCCCAACGGCGGAGCCCCTTCACGACCCACGCGTTGTTGTGGAAGTACCGCCGCACCTTCACGCGCTCATCGGCCTCTGGGGAACCGGCGATCAGCTCGTCGCCACGCTCCGCGCAGAGCCGTAGCAGGTAGCCCGCCATCCGGTTCAGCGATGGGAAGCATGTCTGCCACCAACCGTCGGAACCGGCGCGTTCCTCCAGCGAGGCAGCAACGTCCAGAAGCTGGCCGTATTCGCTGATGGAGGGACCGTAGTAGTCGATGGTTCCGTCGTCGCGGACGAAGTGCGTCAGCCAGTAGGTCCAGAGCTGGATCGCCCGGCTGTGCAGACCCCACGCCGAGAGCGCATCGACGGCGGCGATGATCGTCGGCGGGAAGCTGTCGTGCATCTCATGCGCGTAGACCTTGATGCCGTACTTCGGATGGTTCCCCTGAAACGTCGCGTCGATGTGGGTGAGCCCAGTCTTGACGGACAGGTCGAGGAAGGGATGCCCCGTGTCGACCTTGAGAACCGTCTCCAGCCGCCGAACCGATGACGCGATGAGGTCGGGATCGAATGCCGATTCGCCCGATGCTCTTGGGAACCGGCTCAGGATGTCGTCGAGGTCTGGCGTGACGCCCCGCGCGACGAACTCGTCGCGGACAGGATCGGTCCGCGAGTCTCGCCATGTGATCGAGGGATCGCTCAACGCGGTGACTCCTCAGCCAGGCTGACGGCTACGCCTGCTCGTAGGCTCGCCGCAACGTCGCAATGTCGATCTTCACCATCTCCAGTAACGCGTCCATGACGCGCTTCGCCTGCTCCGGCGTCCCGTTCCGCATCATCTCCTCGAACTCGGTCGGAGCGATCTGCCACGACACGCCGAAGCGATCCTTCAGCCAGCCGCACTGGACCTCTTCGCCGCCGTCCGTGAGCCGTCCCCAAAGTCGGTCGATCTCCTCCTGAGAGTCGCAGCGGACGAACAGCGAGATGGCGTGCGAGAACGTGAAGTAGGGACCTCCGTTCAGCGCCATGAACTCCTGACCATCCAGTTCGAATGTGATGTGGAACGCTGTCCCTTCCTGGCCGTCCTCGCCGTCGTCGTTTCGGGCGACGTGGAGGATCCTCGAGTTCTGGAAGAGCGAGACGTAGAAGTTGACCGCTTCCTCCGCCTGGTTGTCGAACGCGAGGAACGTCGTGATCTTCTGCATCGGAGTCACCTCATCTGTGTGAGCGGAGCCTGCCTGCCGATCGCGAGTGGCTAGTGGTCTGTCATGGTGGTCATCGCGACAACTTCGATACGCTTCCGTCAAGGATTCCGGAGTCGTCATTCCCACGGAAGCGGGAATCCAGAGACCCTAGGCTCCCGCCTTCGCGGGAGCGACACGTTGGTGGTTGCCACGGTGCGCGTCACGTATCGCTGCTCATCACGCTGACGAACATCAGAGCCGGTAGAGCGGCGCGAGCTTGTCGCGGAGATACACGGCGAGATAGTCGCCGTTCGGCGGTTCGCCTGCGACGCGCTCGACGAGCTCCGCCGACGTGTAGCGCATGCCCTGTCGATGGATGTTCCGCCGCAGCCAGTCGAGGACGTCGCCGAAGCGTCCCGCCGCGATCTGCGCGTCCATGTCGGGCAGGTCGGATCGCATCTTCGCCGCGAACTGCGCCGCGAAGAGGTTCCCCAGAGTATAGGTCGGGAAGTACCCCAGCGCACCGCCCGACCAGTGGATGTCCTGCAAGACGCCGTCGGCGTCCGTCGGCGGTTCCACCGTGAGATAACGCCGCATCCGGTCGTTCCATGCCTCCGGCAGATCGGTCACGGCGAGCCGTCGGTTCAGGAGCTCGACCTCGAGCTCGAAGCGCAGGAGGATATGCAGGTTGTAGGTCAGTTCGTCCGCCTCGACACGGATGAGTGACGGCTTCACACCGTTGATGGCGAAGTGGAACGCGTCGAGGCTCACGTCGTCGAGCGCTCCACCGTAGAGGCTCTTCAGCTTGGGCAGGTAGCCTATCCAGAACGCCCGGCTCCGACCGATGATGTTCTCCCACATGCGCGACTGCGACTCGTGAACGCCCAGCGAGACGGCTTCGGCGCAAGGGGTGTAGGCGTGATCGGGGTCTAAGCCCTGCTCGTAGAGTCCATGTCCCGTCTCGTGGAACACGCCGAAGAGCGCGCTCATCGGTTCCTGCTCGTTGTAGCGGGTCGTCATCCGCACGTCGGAGGGATGGCTGCCTGCGCAGAAGGGGTGCGCCGAGATATCGAGCCGACCGGCGTCGAAGTCGAACCCGAAGTCCGCTGCGACCTGCACGGCGAACTCCCGTTGCTTCTTCGGCGACAGCGGACGGCGCAGGAGGGATTCGTCGGGCTGAACCGTCGAGCCGACGATGGCGTGAAGCAGCTCGACGGTCTGGCTCTGGAGCGGCGCGAACATCTCGCGGACGGCGTCGGCGGTGAGCCCCGGCTCAAAGCCGTCGAGCAGAGCGTCGTAGGGGTCGTCGGCGTAGCCGATGTGCTCGGCGACTGCGATCTTGAGCGCGACGATCCGCTCCAGGTGCGGCGCGAAGCCGGGGAAATCGTCGTTCTTTCGCGCATGGAGCCACGCTTCGTGGGCGCGCGACGTAACGCGGGAGAGCTCCTGCACGAGCGCGGTGGGGATCTTCTTCTGCCGGTCGTACTCCCTCGCCACTTCCCGGACGTTGACGGCTTCGTCGGGCGAGAGTCCGTCGGCTCCGCGCAGGGCGTCGATCCACTCGCCCATCTGCAGGCTGGTCATCGCCTCATGGATCATGCCGCTGAGGGCGGCGAGCTGCTCGCCTCGATGGGCGGCTCCCTTCCGGGGCATGTATGTCTCCCGATCCCATCGGAGCGCGCCGCCCATGGAACCGAGGATCGCGACCTCCTTCACGCGCGCGATGAATGCGCTATACGTCGTCATGAGCCGCCTTCGCAGTTTGACTTCCGGACACCGATGGTGGTGTAATCTCGAACGGACACGGTCGTCAGGGGTTCAAGAGATGGCGTCGATGCTTCGCCGCACGCTGTGGTCCCTCGCGCTCCTCGCGTGGCTTCCTCTGAGCGCCGCGCTCGCGCAGAACGTCTCCGTCCGAGACTACCGCGTGCCGGTCAGCCGCGCCCAGAGCCTATACCTGGACTTCGACTACGGCTACGAGCGTGAGGACGGTTCCACCCTCTCGAACGACGCGCTGGTGGGCGTCACCTACGACCGTTTCTACGAGTCCCTTCCGTTCGCGTACTCGCTGGACGTTCTGGGAGCCTGGTCGCGGACGCTGGGACCCAAGGACTACCTCTACGCATATAACTCCGACGCCGTCGGGCGCGTCAAGAAGTACGTGTGGAAGGACCGCGACCTGTTCGGCTCCGTCGCACTCCACGGCGCGTTCCAGCGAACCGACGATCGTCCGGCGTATGACACGACCGTCGGCATCGGCTGGGGGCGGTTCATCAATGCGACTTCGCTCCGCAAGGCGGTGCGCATCGACGACTTCTTCGTCAGCGAAGGCGTCACGACGGACCGGCTGCCCCGCCAGACGATGCTTCGGATCGCCAGCATCATCGAGCGGGAGCCCGAGTACCGACAGCGGTACGGAGCCGATACCTACAAGAAGTACTGGTACGAGGACGTCGAGGAGAACGTCCAGCGGTCGGGTCTGTTGGAGGGCAAGTCGCTGGGAGCGGCGGGCGTCCTGCGGATGGAAGAGGTGCTCTTCCAGGAGAACATCGCCGACCGGTACTACGGCTACGACGCGACCCTCGGCATCAAGTACGACCTGCAAACCGCCAAGAAGGGCGTTAAGCGATCCGAACCCGCCGCCGACCTGTCCGTCCGCTACGCGCGACCGATCCGGTGGGATACCCAAGTCGGAGAGCGCCTGCGCGTGAACAGCCCGATGAAGTCCGGGGAGTTCGGCAGGGCGTTCGATTTCTCGTCGACGACCAGCTACCTCTACGAACTCACCAACCGCGTCGACTTTCGCGCCGATTACCTGCTCGGTATCGCCAAAGAGACCGCCGATGCCGATCTCCGATTCGCCCACACGCTGACGCCGACCTTCCTATTCTACATCGAGAACGAGGTTCGTCTCCTCGCGACGGTTCGCGTCCTCAAGGTCGCCCAAGACCCCTGGACGCACGAGTACAAGCTGACGCTCACCTACAAGGCGTTCTGAAACCCGCCCCCGCGTCGCTCAGGTGACTCTGCGCGTTTGAGCTCAGATCGCGGCGGCGGCGAAGTCGGAGAGCGTCGCGTCGTCCAGCGGCGTGAGCGTCGCAGCGACGTTCATCTCCAACTGCTCGATGTTGAGGTTCCCCAGCGGGTTCCCGTGGATGCGGGTTTCGCGCAGGCAGAACTGCAGCGCGAGCACGAGCAGGCTGATGCCGCGCTCCTCGCACCAGAGGCGCATGCTCTCGGCGCGCTGGGCGTCGGAGCCGGAGAGCCACCGATCCCGCGAGACGATCTTCTCGACGGGCGTTCCCGTGAGCATCCCCCGCATGATCGACCAGCCGTTCATGACGCCGATGTCCTTCTCGGCGGCGGCGGGCAGGATGTCCTCGGCGGCGGTCTGGCGCAGCAGGTTGTAGTCACTGAAGCAGAGCAGCACGTCGATATCGCCCTGCTCGATGACCTTCAGGTGGAAGGGATGCGGGTTCATGCCGTACCCGACGTTGTGGATGAGCCCCTCTTCCTTGAGGCGCTTGATGCCCGCAAGAGTCCCGTCAGACGCGAGCGTCGCGTCGCTGTCGCTGGGGTCGTGGATGAGCATCGCGTCGAAGTGGTCGGTTCCCAGGATCTCGAGCTGGTCGCGGACATCCTCGATGGCGCGGGCGGCGGAGTAGTCGGCTTTCCCTTCGCCGTAGAAGCCCCACTTGGCGGCGCTGTGGCAGCAGAGCCGCCCGCTGATGACCACCTCGTCGCGCCGGATGACTCCCGTCTTGAGGGCGACGCCCAGCTTGCGGAGCGAGTCGCCGTAGCACCGGGCGCAGTCGAAGTGGTTGACGCCCAGATCGACGGCGCGGCGGATGAGCGCGCACGCCTCCTCGTCGGTCACGGGCCCGAAGTTGTTGCCGAAGCCCTGCGTTCCGAAGGGGACGACGGGGATCGACAGCCCGCTCTTGCCCCATCGACGTCGCGGGCAGCATCCCGTCGTGAGTTCCACTGCTGGCATCGTGATCCTCCGAATCGTGTCGTGGTCGTGCCGTTGGTCGCCGGTCGATGTTCCGCCGATTATAGCACCCTTGCCGACACGCCTCTTGACGTTCCGCGTCCGTGGGACGACGATCCTGAGTAGATGGAATCAGGCGCTTCGGTGGAACACAGGAGGACGTCGGCATGGGTCGCTGGGGAATCGGCGTCGCGGCGGTCGCGTTGGCGCTGGGGATCGCAGTCAGCGTGTCGGCGGCGGACTTCACGGACAACTTCGACGAGCTGTCCAAGAGCTGGAAGAGCGTCGAGGAACCGGGCGGCATCATGGGCGATGCGTCGCCGGGCGCTTGGAAGATCGAAAAGGGCATGCTCGATGGCGCGTCGCTCCACCAGACGGCGAACACCTGGGGCGACAAGGGCGACGAAGAGCCGTATTACACCCTCATCGGGCGCAAGCCGGACACCTACCGCGACAAGGTGAAGCAGAGCATCCGCCTCGAAGTGGTCGGGAGCGATTTCGCAGCCTACATCGAGAACCAGAAGGTCGTTACGGCGACGGACGCGACCTACCCATCGGGCAAGATCGGGCTCGTCTGCTTCGCGCAGAACGACATGTGGTTCGACAACCTGAAGATCATCGATCAGTCGCTTGCTGTCTCAGCGGCGGGGAATCTGGCGGTCGAGTTGGGACGTCTGAAGCGGGGTCGGTGACAGAGCAGCCACGAACACAACGCCGGAAGGAAAGTCCATGCGACTCGGGGCACCGGTATTCCAGCCCTACGACTCGCCGGAGCGATGGGCGGAAGTCGTCCGATCGTACGGCTATCGAGCCGCGTATGCGCCAGTGGGATATGACGCGCCCGCCGATGGCATCCGCGCGTATGCCGAAGCGGCTTCGGCAGCGGACCTCGTCATCGCCGAAGTCGGAGCGTGGAGCAACCCGCTCTCTCCCGACGAAGCGACGCGCAAGAAAGCCCTCGACCACTGCAAGAAAAGCCTGCAGCTCGCCGAAGACCTCGGCGCGCGATGCTGCGTCAACATCGCCGGTTCGCGCGGGACGAAGTGGGACGGGCCCTGTCCCGAAGACCTGACCGAGACGACGTTCGAGATGATCGTCGCGACCGTGCGCGAGATCATCGATGCGGTGGAACCCCGCCGGACGTACTACGCGCTCGAGATGATGCCGTGGATGTACCCCGACTCGCCCGACAGCGCGCTCCGCCTCATTCACGCGATTGACCGGCGTCAGTACGGCGTCCACTTCGATCCGACGAACATCATCGGCAGCCCGCAGCGGTTCTTCGGCACAGGCGCCGTCATTCGCGAGTGCGTGCAGAAGCTGGGTCCTCATATCCGGTCGTGCCATCTGAAAGACGCGAAGATGGGCGAGGGGTTCCTCGTCCACCTCGACGAAACGCGTCCGGGAACCGGTTCCCTCGACTACGGGACACTTCTGCGCGAGCTGAACCGGCTCGATCCCGACCTGCCAGCCATGCTGGAACACCTGCCGAACGAAGAGGAATATCGCCTCGCGGCGGACTATGTGCGATCCGTCGCAAACCGCGAGCACATCGCGCTGTAATGCGGATTCGACGGCGCGATGCCCTGAGTGATCTGCTTCGCGGACACCCATCGAATCTACGGACGCCGTATCGTAGGGGCGACGCGGTGCGTCTCCCATCGCACGATGAGGGCGCAGGCGATCAGGAACCGCCCGCGCCCTTCGTGTGGGTTGACCGGTGTGGGCTATTCGGGATGATGCGCCGCGTGGTCGGCGGTGGAGCCGGTTCCGGCGCACGGCATTTCAGCGGCGAGGGTGTCCCACTGCTTCCCCGTCAGGACGGATCGAGCCGTCCGTCCGGAGCGGATCGCCGCGAAGCGGAGCGAGGATTCCGTCTTGGCGAGCTCATCCAGCTTCGACTGGATCGCCGACAGGTCCGACTTCGGGTTCGAGATGAGGGTCTGGAGGTCGGTATCCACCAGGTCGCGGGCGGATCGGAGCCGGATCGACTCCTTGGTCGTGTCGGTCTTGAGGGCGTTCAGCTTGTCGCGCTGGGCGTCGGTGAGATTGAGGCGGTCGGCGCTGGCGAGCAGCCGATCGATCGGCGAGACGTTCATGCCGCCCATCATCGACATCATGCCGCCGCTCATCATGCCGCCTGAGCCACCCATCATGCTCCCGCCCTTCGTGCCTTCGGAGGCGTGAGTCGTCGTGGACGCGGTCTTGGGAGCCGCTTCCGCGAACGCGTAGATACCGCCTGCCAGGAGTACCGCTGCCGAAATCGCCACTACGGGTCGAACGAAACGCGTCATGGGAGATATGCCTTCCGTATCGTGAGTCGTATCCAACGTTCCGGCAGTCCATCCTGCGCCGAGCGCAGGGCGGACAGCCGAATGCGGTCGTCGTATCGTGACGGACTCACGCAGAGGGAGGCGCACGCAAGCGGGATGTCGAGCAGGTATCGCAGGAACCAGGACGCAGCGCAGGAGGCGCCGCATACGCGACAGATCGCACCGTCGCGGAAGGCGGAACGGCGGCGGTTCCCGCCATGGGAACCGGGCTCGTCCCAGACGTCGAGTCGAGCGTGGGTGCCCACCACTGCTGGGTGAGGGGACACGTGATCGGAGTGGATACCGTGGCGCAGTGTTCCGGCGCGTCGATCGCGGGCTCGGCGCAGTCAGCGCGAAGATGGCACGGAACCGCCGCCAGCGCGCTCACGGCGAACAGCCATCCGAGAATCGAGAGCTGAATCAGGGAACGTCGCACCGAGAACACCCCACTCCGCGCCGCGATCGACTTCCGGGCGCATGAGACGGAACAACGCTCCTGGCAACCGCGTTGACGCGGATCGCCTTTGCCGTCACAGCGCCTGACAGATCGGGCAGAAGTAGGACGCTCCGCCGAGGAACGCGATCTTCTGGATCGCGGAGCCGCATTCGGGGCAGGGCTTGCCGACGGTTCGACTGTCCAGCAGGCGGACATACTTGCCCGGCGCGTTGTAGAGGTCGAACTCGGTGTCCCGTCCGTCCGCGTCGACGGCGAGCCGGATCGTCTCGCGCGTCGCGTCGTAGAAGGCGCGGCGTTCCGACGCGCTCAGGCTGACCGCCCGACGGCGCGGATGGAGCCTCGCCCGGAAGAGGATGTCCTGCAGATAGCCGTTCCCAACGCCGAGGATGCCCGGCTTGCTGATCGCAAAGAACTTGACGGCGCGTTTGTCCTCGGGCTCCAGACTGGCGAACAGACCGTCGAAGTACTCGAACGTGAACCTGTCGTTGATGGGAAGCGCGCCTGGCGACTGCCAGAAGGGATGCGCCATCTGCTCGTCGGAATAGAGCTGGACG
>VGLH01000118.1 GCA_016866785.1 Candidatus Poribacteria bacterium | reverse complement strand
GCACTACCAGACGCTCAACGAAGAGGACCTTCGAGCGATCTGGGCTTACCTGCAGACCGTCAAACCCATCCGCAACGCGGTTCCAGCGGCCCTGAACCGCATGGGCAAGCCCTACTAGACCGGCTCGGAGGACGATGCCAGAGAGCGCGACGCCGCTGACTTCCGTGACGGCTCGGGACGGTTCGGAGATGCTGCTCATCCCGGCTGGGTACTTCGTGCGCGGCAACGACTACATCGCTGGTCGCGCCGCGTTCGATGAAGAGAAGCCGAGGCACCGCGTCTGGCTCGACGCCTACCGCATCGCCAAGCGCCCGGTGACATACCGTCAGTACCGCCGGTTCGTCGTCGAGACATCTCACAGGTCTCCTGCGTATTGGGATGACGCCGAACTGGCTGCAGACGACCATCCCGTGATCGGCGTGTCGTGGGACGATGCCTCTGCCTACTGCGCGTGGGCGGGGCTTCGCCTTCCGACCGAGGCTGAGTGGGAAAAGGCAGCGCGGGGCACGGAAGGGGCGCTCTACTGCTGGGGCGATACGTGGGACCCAAGGCGGGGCAACTTCGACGACGACCTGCGCTGCGACGGCAGCATCGACGGATACGCGCGCACTTCTCCCGTCGGAGCCTACCCGCAGGGAGCCAGCCCGTACGGATGCCTCGACATGCTCGGAAACGTCTGGGAATGGTGCGCCGATTGGTTCGCCGAGTACGGCGACGACCCTGAGACGCGGAATCCGAAGGGCCCGGCGTCGAGCGAGTCCGGTGTGCGCGTCCTCAAGGGCGGATCGTGGGAGTTCGCGTCGCAGTTCGGCGTGAGCTGCGCCCACCGCAACTACTTCTTCAAGCCGGAAGCCTTTGACATGGACATCGGCTTCCGACCCGCGTCGGATGCGTGAGGCAGCCTTGTCAACCCCGTAGCCAGCCGCTTCCGTTCCTAGAAGATGCCTCAATGCAGAGAGCCCGACGTTGACCGGAGCTGTTTCGGGGGACCCCATGATGACCGATGATATCGGTGAGAACCGTATCGTTGTCGGGCGCGCCGTGACTCGGCGTCACCCGGTGCATCGCGTGACCAGGAAGGAACGCCCAGACCATGCATAGATTGCTGCACAGCAAATGGGTCCTTGCGATCGTCCTGCTGTTCGCCGCCTTCGGCGTGCTTGCGGCGCTCTCGCTCATCCGGACCCCTCTCACGGCACGCTGGCAGGGAACCGACAGATCGCAGTTCCCGCAGTTCGTCCCGGTGGCGTACGCCGAGTCGCCGACGGGCGACGACTTCGCCGTTCTGCAACGCACGAATCGCGCGATGACCCAGATCATCGGGTCGGCGCGCCGCTCCGTCGTCAGCATCGAGACAACGGCGGAAGTGCGTCCTTCAGGGTCGTCCGGGGAGGGTAACGAAGGGCGCGAGTTCCCATTCGACCTGCCGTTCGACTTCCACTTCCGCATGCCGAACGCACCCCAGGTGCCCCGCGAAGGCGTCGGCTCCGGCGTCATCGTCTCCGCCGACGGCTACATCCTGACGAACAACCACGTCGTCGAGGGGGCGAGCTCCATCCGTGTGCGCACTGACGACGGAGACGAACTCGCGGCGAAGCTCGTCGGACGCGATCCCCGTACCGACATCGCGGTCGTCAAAGTCGACGCGGACGGTCTCACCGCCATGCCGCTGGGCGACTCGGAGTCGTTGCAGGTCGGCGAGTTCGTCATCGCCATCGGCACGCCGTTCCGGCTTTCGCAGAGCGTCTCGTTGGGAATCGTGAGCGCCAAGGGTCGGTCGCAGATCATCGGTCGATCCGATCCCGAATCGGCTCCCTACGAGGATTTCATCCAGACCGACGCGGCGATTAACCCCGGCAACAGCGGCGGCGCCCTGGTCAACATCTACGGTCAGTTGGTGGGCGTCAATACGGCGATCAACTCGCGGACCGGCGTCAACGAGGGAGTCGGCTTCGCGGTTCCCATCAACATCGCCCGAAAGGTGATGGGCGACCTGATCGACAAGGGCAAGGTCGTACGCGCGTGGTTGGGCGTGTACATCTCGGACGTGTCGCCCGAGGTCGCCAAGGAGATCGGGCTCGAACCCGGCAAGGGCGCGATGGTCAGCCAGGTGCAGGACGACAGCCCGGCTTCGCGCGCTGGTCTGAAGCCGCTCGACATCATCATCGTCGCCGACGGCAAGAAGGTCGAGGGCTCCAACCAACTCCGCAACTATATCTCGACGTCCGAGGTCGGGAAGAAGGCCCGGCTGACGCTACTGAGAGACGGCAAGGAGCGCGAGGTCACGGTGACCTTGGGCGAGCTGGACGAGCAGAACGTCGCGGCAGTGCCCTCGTCACGGCGCGAGAGCGCCAACGGCTGGATGGGCGTCACCGTCGAAGAGCTCGACCCGAAGCGCGCGGAAGAGCTCGGCTACGAGGGCGAATCGGGCGTCGTCGTATCAGCCGTGGAACCGGGGAGCCCGGCGGCACGCATCGGCTTGCAGGAGAACACGCTGATCCTCGAGATCGGCGGGACGGCGGTGACCAACCTGAAGCAGTTCCGCGAAGCCACCAAGAAGGCGGGCAACTCCGCGTTCATCAAGTGGCGGCGCGGCAAGATGTATGGTCTGTCCGTGCTGAAGAAGGCGGATTCGTAAGGCAGGCGACCAGCGGACATAAGAATGGTGCCGAGAGGCAGAATTGAACTGCCGACGCTGGGATTTTCAGTCCCACGCTCTACCAACTGAGCTATCTCGGCACGGTGCTTCGGTCCGCGAGTTGTGTAGGAAACATAACTTCTGGACGCCACGCAGTCAAGCTAAAGGCGGGCGTCGTCCGCGAACAGGACGGCGTCCGCCTCGTTGCCCGCCGTCTGGGTGCGTGCTACAATCCTCGCCGCATCGTCGCACTCGCCGGCCTGTCCGTACCAAGCTGGAGCCGAACTTGCGCCGTTTGTGGTGCGCCGCGACCGTTGTCGCCATCGGGTTAGGCGTCCTGTACTCCCTGTCTGCCACCGCTCAGCCCTGGGACCCGCGCCTCTACATGGGCGTCGACGAACTCCAGCGGGGTCAGCGCGGCTACCTGCTCACCGCGCTCGAGGGATCGAAGCCCGAGAAGCTCGAAATCGAGATCCTCAGCGTGGAGCCCAAGTGGTTCGCCAAGGGCGACCTCATCTGGGCGATCGGCGTCGGGGAACGCTTCCGGCACATGGGACCCGTCGCCGGCATGAGCGGAAGCCCCGTCTACGTGGGCGACCGGCTCATCGGGGCGATGGCGTACGGCTACTCCTTCCCGAAGGACCCGATCCTCGGCATCACGCCGATCGCACAGATGCTCTCCGTGTGGGACCGCGACATGGTTCCCAAGCCGCCGATCCGCACCCAGAAGCTCGGGCTCGCTCCCGTTTTGTCGCCGGATGAGTGGTTCGCCTCGCTCAGCGACCCGCACGGCAAGAAGCGCACGGCTCCAGTCATCACCGACGATGTCGTGCGTCGCACGCCAGAGCTCGACTACCTGCGCGGCGCCGAACTGCTGCCTGTGCGCACGCCCGTTGCGCTGTCAGGCTTCCGGGGCGACGCAGCGACGGTTCTGCAAGCCGCGCTGGAATCTTACGGCATGATGGTGCTGCAGTCGGGAGGAGGCGGACAGGTCACGTCGTCCGAACCCGCTGGGACCACGGTCGTTCCCGGAGCTCCGTTGGGCGTCGAAATGGTGCGCGGCGATCTCGGAGCGTTTGGGTTCGGGACGGTGACCCACCGAGAAGGGAACCGGTTCCTGGCATTCGGTCATCCCTTCTTCAGCGACGGCGACAGCTACCTGCCGGTCAGCGCGGGATACATCCATTTCGTGTTCGCGAGCCTGTCGCGCTCCTTCAAGATCGGTTCGCCGACGGGCATCGTCGGGACCTTGGTGCAAGACCGCGAACCGGCGATCGCGGGCGTCCTCGACGGAACGCCGCCGGCGTACCTGCCCTTGCAGGTCACCATCGACGGAGCGCGCGGCAAGGAACGCCAGACCTACAACTACGAAATCGTCCGCCAACGCCAGTTGACCACGAGCCTCGCCCTGTCGTCGGTCATGGCGACGATGACCGGAGCGGAGAAGGACTTCGGCGACTACACGATTCGCGCCAAGTCGCGGATCGAGTTCGCGGACGGTTCCGGGTTCGAGCCGTTCGAGCGCGAAGAGATCATGTCAGGGCAATCTTCGCCCGGCAGCGCGGTCGCTCGAATGCTCTTCCCGGTTAGCACCATGCTGAACAACTGGTTCGAAGAGCTGCCCATCCGATCCATGGCGCTATCGGTTCAGTACGAGGACCGCCGCACCAGCGCCGCCATCGAGTCGGTGCGTCTGGGCAAGACGCGCGTTCGCCCCGGAGACACGATCGAAGTCGCCGTTACCTATCACCCGTATCTCGACGATCCGGTCGTCCGACGGTACACGGTTCGCGTTCCTGAGAACGCCCCAGAGGGGTTTGCC
Organism: Candidatus Poribacteria bacterium; assembly: GCA_016866785.1. Taxonomy (NCBI): domain Bacteria; phylum Candidatus Poribacteria; species Candidatus Poribacteria bacterium. Next base: position 8,247 of record VGLH01000118.1, on the reverse strand, counting down.
CTTCTGTTCGTCGGGGACGCGGGCGGGTACCAGACTTGGGAGCGGTCTCGCGCAATGGATCGGTTCCAGGCGCAGAACGCCCACCAGTTGCTGGCGCTGCTCCGCGAGGGAGAGAGCCAAGACCGCCTCGTCGCCAGCCTCGTGACGCTGAACGCCGGCGTGGCGATGGCAGGGAACGAGTTGTCGAGCTTGCCGTTGTCGATGCTGTCGGTCATGGATGCCGCCTCGCAGGACGGCGAGGGCAACATGACTCGAGGTTCCGTTCTGACCACGCAGTCGTTCGACACGCCGTTCGTACTCAGCGGGAACACGCTTCTGCCGATTACCATCGATCGTGACGCTCCGTGATCCAGAACGCGCTTCGGATCCGCTCTCGCCAGCCAGCAGGAGAATCGAACCGAATGTCCTTCAGAGGAACCGCCAGCGCGCTTGCCGCATCGGCGCTGATCGCGCTGGGAGCCCCATCCGGCGCGTCGGCGGGAGGCACCCAATACTGGACGCTCCAGTCTCAGCAGGACTGGTCGAACGGCACACCGAAGAACGTCGCCATCGCCGACAGCGGAGAGATGACTCTGGCGCCGGAGATCAAGTCGCTGTCGGATACCGACGACCCGTACGTGTGGAGCCTGGCAGACGACGGCAAGGGCACGATCTACGCCGGAACCGGCAACAGCGGGCGCATCTATCGGCTCGCACCGGGCGACGAGAAGGCGTCGATCTTCGTGGAAACGCCCGAGGTCGCGATCCTGTCGCTGGCGATGGGACCCGATGGCTTCCTCTACGCGGGCACGGCTCCCAGCGGGCTGGTTTACCGGATCGATCCTTCGGCGGAGATTCCGACGCCAACCACCGTGTACCGCGGCGAAGGCATCAGCTTCATCTGGTCGCTCGTATTCGGCGCCGACGGAGCGCTGTACGCTTCCACCGGCGACAAGGCGCGCGTCATTCGCCTGGCTCGCGCGGAAGGCGACTTGTCTCTCACTCCGACGACGTTGCTCGAAGCCGATGAAACGCACCTCATCTCGCTCGCGCTCCGCGACGGACTCCTCTACGCAGGCAGTGACGGATCCGGCTTGATCTTCCGAGTCGATCCTCAGAAGCCCGGCAAGGGATTCGTCGTCCTCGACTCCGAAGAGCGCGAAATCCACACGCTCACCTTCACGCAAAGCGGCGACCTGTTCGCCACGGGTACCGCCGGTCAGCCGCCGCGACCTCAGCGTGGCGGCATGCCTCAGCCGTCGGGTGGCGAGAAGCCGGAGACGACCTCGTACATCTACCGCATCTCGAAGGACGGCGTCGCCCGCCGCATCTGGAAATGCCCGGACGCGCTGATCCTGTGCGTCGCTCCGTACGGGGACGGGAACCTGCTCGTCGGCACGGGGAACGAGGGCAAGCTCTACATCGTGACGCCGCAGGGCGACGCAACTGCGATTGGTTCGGTCGAAGCGTCGCAGACTCTCGTCCTGCGCCGCATCGGCGACCAGATGGTCATCGCCAGCGGCAACACGGGTAAGCTCTTCGCCCTGGGCGCATCCATCGCCCGCGAGGGCACGTGGGAATCGAAGCCGCAGGATGCCGCGATCGTCTCGACCTGGGGAACCGTCCGATGGGACGGCTCCGCGCCGGACAGCGCGTCGGTTCGGGTTCTCACGAGGTCCGGGAACACCGAGAAGCCCGACAAGACGTGGAGCGAGTGGTCGTCGGAGTATGCCGACGCCGTCGGAACTAAGGTCGAGAGCCCGCCCGCGCGGTTCCTGCAGATCAAGATAAAGCTCGCCTCCGAGAACGGCAACGCGGCTCCGATGATCCGATCCCTGACAGCCGCCTATCTCCAAGGTAACGTCGCCCCGGAGCTCCGCGACCTGCAGGTCGCCGTGACCCAGGAAGAGGGCAGGAACGCTCCAGCCCCGGCGCATGAAACGCGGCGCACCGCTCGCTGGAAGGCGAACGACACCAACGGCGATGCCCTGGAATATAGCCTCTACTACCGGCTAGAGGGCGAGAAGCAGTGGCATCTCGTGAAAGACGAGATCAAGCCTACGAACTTCACGTGGGACTCCGCGCCGATGCCGGACGGCGACTATCGGGCAAAGGTCGTTGCGACGGACGCGCCATCGAACCCGGTGGATCGCGCGGTCACGTCCGAGCTCGTCAGCGAGCTCTTCTCCATCGACCACTCGGAACCGCAGATCGGCGAGATCACGGTGAAGCGGATCACGGGCGGCAGCATCCAGGTACTGTTCGTTGCGACGGATGCGACGAGCTACGTCGGCGAGGCGAAGTACAGCGTCAGCGCCGACGACTGGAAGCCTCTCTTCCCCGTGGATGGTATCTTCGACAGCCGGACCGAAACGTTCGAGATCACGCTCCATGGCGTGCCGTCGGATGCGTCGAGCGTTGCCATCGGGATCACCGATGTCGCCGGGAACACCACGACGGCGCGCGCGCGGTTCTAGCGCGACAGCTCGCGCATGAGCGCCCTCAACGTATCGACGACCGTTGTGCCAAGCCCGCGATGGACCGACATCGACACCTCGTAGCGGTACAGGTCTAGCCCGGTGTCCTCCTCGGCGAGGATGTATCCGAGCTCGTCGTTGCCAAGCCCCATCAGGAACACCACGCGAGCCCCCAGTTCCTCGCGTGCTGCATCGCGGATCGCGAAGCCAGGCTTCGGAAGGAGCTCGCCTGGCACGCTGGCGAAGACGACGTCGCCGAGCCGCACCAGGTTCACTTCGGTCTGTATGCGTGCGTCCTTGACGGGCGCTGGGATGACTCCCGCCTCCATCACCAGCCGCAGCCTTTCGTTTTCGACGATGACGTCGAATACGCTGCGGCGTCGTTGAAGGCTCGACCCATCGACGGGCACAGCCTTCCGTGCGGCGGCAAGCGCCGCCTCGCCAACACCGGTTCCGATGCGTTCGGCTTCCTCGAACGTGTGGGCGCGCGACGCGACCGTCACCATGCCGCCCAGGGCTCCGTTGATGAACACCGCCGTACCGCCGAACTCGCGCTCCACCATCGCGTACACGTGACCGGGATAGTCGGCTGTCAGCAGATGGCTGTCCGACCAGAGCGTCTCGGGATGCGCGGTGAAGTTGACCAGCGTCGAGATCGTCTTGCCATCTTCATCCCGCAACTGCAGGATGCGGACCTCGTCGTCGAAGTAGCCCGGTATCCGAGCGTTGTCCGCGATCTCGGGCGCGATCTTCTCGACGCCGACATGAGCCGTCGCCGGCTGAAGTCGCGAGTAGGCTTCCTGGGCGGCTTCCACGATGCGGTCGGAAAGGAACCCCATGTAGTCGGCGTCGACCCCGGTCTCGAACGGCGAGGGTCCCCAGATGCCGATCGTGTCAGGGCCCGAATGCTGATGGCTCGCGCACACGATCAGCCCATCGACAGGCACACCCGACTGGGACAACGCCTCTTTGATCGCTTCGACGCGATGGCGCAGCAGTCCGATCACATCCACTCCCACCAGCAGCACCGTCGTGTCGCCGCTGCGAAGCGCCAAGGCTCGGGCATACAGGTCATCGTGAACGCCTTCGCTCAGGCGCGGCGACTTGAGACCCGCCATGTAGGCGGAACCGGATGGCGTCACGACTCGGGACGCAGCGCCAGCCATGAGTTGCGCGGACGCTGTCGAGGCAGAGATCGACGCCACCGCGACTGCGACGGCAATGCCTTTCGTTGACACGAATCAGCTCCGTTCGATAAGTAGACCGACGCCCGCCTGGGACAGTGTCCTGGCGGGCGTGGGTGCTCGGTGCCGATAGTCGTCGAGGCGTGTCCGCCTACTTGACCTCCACCTTGGCGCCAACTGCCTCAAGAGCCTCGCGGATCTTGGCGGCCTCTTCCTTGCTGACGCCTTCCTTGATGGGCGCCGGAGCCGATTCGACGGCTTCCTTCGCCTCGCGGAGACCCAGTCCGGTGAAGGCCCGCACCTCCTTGATGACCTTGATCTTCTCGGGACCGATGTCCGCCAGAATGACCGTGAACTCGGTCTGCTCCTCGGCTTCTTCCACCGGGGCGGCAGGTCCAGCGGCGGCGACCGGTCCTGCCGCCACGGCGACTGGCGCGGCAGCGCTCACGCCGAACTCCTCCTCGATCAGCTTGACGAGCTTCGCCAGCTCGAGGACGGACAGGCCTTTGATCTGTTCGAGAATGGCATCTGCACTCATTGAGCGGTACTCCTTGTGATCGTAGCGGCGATCGTAGCGGGCTGACGTTCAGCCCTCTGCCGGTGTCTCCGTCTGCTGCTCCACAACACGGTTCAGGGCGATTGCCAGTCCGCCGATGAGGGCGTTGAGGCTCCGAGCCAAGCCTGCAATCGGCGCGTTCAGCACGCCGGCGAGCTGGGCAGCGGCTTCCTGGCGGGTGGGCAGGTCTGCCAGCGAGGTGGCTTCGCGGGCATCGAGCACCTGCTTGCCGAGAACTCCCGCCTTGATCGTCAGTTTATCGACCGTCCGCACGAAGTCGCGAACGACCTTCGTCGGGGCTGTCGGGTCCGTCTGTGACGCCGCCACAGCCGTAGGACCGTGCAGGTATGTATCTAGCCCGTCGATCTCGAGCTGATCGGCTGCGCGCCGGATCAACGTGTTCTTGTAGACCCTGTAGGTCACACCCGCCTGGCGGAACCGGCGACGGAGATCCGTCACCTCTGCGACGGTCAGTCCGCGCATCTCTACCAGGACGGCCGCTTCGCTCGAGGAGAGCACATCCGCGATCTCCTCGACCATCTGCTCTTTCTCTGGCCGTGCCAAGTTGCACCTCCATTCGACACTACGGGCGTTGCGACATCAGCCCATCGACGCCGTCCCAGCCGGGAGCGGACACAAAAAGAGTCTCCACGTCGAGGGAGACTTCATGAGCGAAGGTGCCAGTCTATGGCAACCCGCGTCCTGTCTCGGCAGGGATTACACGGCGATTGCCGATACCTGCTGTCTTCGACCGGATGACCGCGTCGCGATGTGGTGTTCAGCCTGTGCTAAGGCTCCTAGGACAACCCGGAGACGTCGAGCCGCACCCCGGGTCCCATCGTCGGCGACAGCGCCAGACTGCGAATGTACCGACCCTTTGCGGTCGCAGGCTTGGCTCGGACCAGCGCATCAATCACCGTCTGCACGTTCTCGCGCAACTGGTCCTCCGTGAACGAGGTCTTTCCGACCGGCGCATGGACAATCGCCGTGGTGCGGTCCACGCGGTAGTCGATTCGACCACCCTGGATGGCGCGAACCACCGGGCCCAGCTCCGGCGCGATGGTTCCAGTTCGCGGATTGGGCATCAACCCGCGCGGGCCCAGAACGCGGCCCAGCGTTCGCGAGATCACCGGCATCATGTCCGGCGTCGCGACCGCCGCGTCGAAGTCGAGCCACCCGCCCTGAATCCGCTCGACCAGGTCCTCGCCGCCAGCGGCGGTTGCGCCTGCGTCGAGGGCTTCGCGCTGCTGAGCTCCCTGCGCGAACGCGATCACCCGCATCGACTTGCCTGTGCCGTGCGGCAGATCGACGGTTCCTCGGATCGCCTGCTCGGGTTGGCGCGGGTCGACACCCAACCGCGCCGCGAGATCGACCGTCTCATTGAACTTCGTCTTGGGCATGGAACGCACGAGCCGCACCGCCTCGTCGAGCGAGTAGGTGACGTCGCGCTTGACCAGCTTCCGTGCCTCGTTGTATCGCTTGCTCCGCTTCATCGCAGGCTCTCATTCTCCGGTCGTCAGGTTCAGCCTTCGATCGTGATGCCCATGCTGCGCGCCGTGCCGGCGACGATCCGCATCGCCGCTTCGACATCGCCAGCGTTGAGGTCGCGCATCTTGGTCTCAGCGATCTGTCGCAACTGAGCCGATGTGATCACGCCAACCTTGTTCTTGTTCGGTTCGCCCGAGCCCTTGTCGATCCCCGCCGCCTTCTTGAGCAGGATCGGAGCGGGAGGAGACTTGATCTCCATCGAGAAAGACCGGTCGGCGTAGACCGTCACGACGACGCCGACGATCATGCCTGCCTGCGAGGCGGTCTGCGCGTTGAAGGTCTTGATGAACTCGCCGAGATTGACGCCAGTCGGCGCCAAGCTCGGACCTACGGGCGGGCTCGGCGTAGCCGCGCCGCACGGGAGCTGGAGCTTGACTTGCGCTACGACTTTCTTTGCCATCGCGTCTGATCCATTCCTCTACCGTTCAGGTTCTCTCCACTTGGAGGAAATCCAGCTCCAACGGCGTCGCTCGCCCGAAGATCGAAACGGCGAGCTTGAGCCGCTGCTTCTGCATGTCCACGTCCGTGACCTGTCCCGTGAAGCCCGCGAACGGGCCCTCGATCACGCGCACCGAATCGCCCACACCGTATTCGATGTGAACGACCGGTTCCGGCTCGTAGACCTCGCCCTCCCCGACCGCTCCGGGAACGTCGCCGTCAGACAGGGCAGTCGGTTGGCTCTTGGTTCCCAAGAAGCCCATCACGCCCGGCGTCTGTTTGATGAACGCCCACAGATCGTCCTGGTCAGACCCGACGAGGTCCTCGCTGACCTGTACGAATACGTAGCCAGGAAAGACGTTCCGCTCGACGCTGCGCTTCTTGCCGTCTTTGACCTCGCTCACCATCTGCACTGGAATGCGCACTTCCAGCACCTGCTCAGTCCGAGCCATGGCTCGCACACGCTGCTCCAAGTGCGACTTGACCTTTTTCTCGTGTCCCGAATAGGTGTGCAGCACATACCAGGGCATTCGAGCGCTCTCCCGACGAAACCCGACCGAGGCGTCAGTGCGGTGTCCGTCTAGCGGTAGAGGATGTCTGTCACGAGCTTTAGTATGGTGTCCACGCCGAACATGTACCCGGCTGAGATCAGCACGGCGACGATCACGACAGAGGTGTGCGCGATCGACTCCTCGCGGGTCGGCGTCGTCACGCGCGTCCACTCCTGGCGCACTTCCGACACGTATGCCAACACCCGAGCGCGGAACACCATCCCGGCGACGAGCACGCCGACGACGATGATGGAGAACAGGACCCAGTCGAGCTGGTTCTTGATGAACTCAAGCATCGAGCACCATCCCCTGCTGCGACTCGCCTAGTCGAGAACCTTCGTGACGACGCCGGCGCCCACTGTGTGACCACCCTCGCGGATCGCGAACCGAAGCTCCTGCTCCATCGCGATCGGCGTCACCAGAGAGACCTTCAGCCGAACGTTGTCGCCCGGCATCACCATCTCCTGACCCTCCGGAAGGTCGATCACGCCCGTCACGTCCGTCGTGCGGAAGTAGAACTGAGGACGATACCCCGTGAAGAACGGCGTCCAGCGACCACCTTCCGCCTGTGACAGGATGTACACCTCGCACTCGAACTCCTTGTGCGGAGTGATCGACTTCGGAGCCGCGATCACCTGACCACGCTCCACGTCGTCACGGTTGATCCCACGCAGGAGCAAGCCCACGTTGTCGCCTGCCATCCCCTCGTCCAACTGCTTCTTGAACATCTCGACGCCCGTCACCACCGTCGAGCGCGTGTCGCGGATCCCAACCACTTCGATCGTGTCCCCTATCCGAACGCGACCACGGTCCACGCGACCCGTCACCACCGTGCCGCGACCCGAGATGCTGAACACGTCCTCGATCGGCATCAGATACGGCTTGTCCACATCGCGGACAGGCGTCGGAATGTAGCTGTCTACCGCTTCCATCAGGTCCATGATGCACTTGCCCTCGCCGTCGGCATCGCCCGACTCCAGAGCCTTCAGAGCCGAACCGCGAACCACCGGAATCTCGTCGCCAGGGAACTCATACTCGTTCAGAAGCTCCCGAACCTCCAGCTCCACCAGGTCCAGAAGCTCCTCGTCCTCCATCATGTCCACCTTGTTCATGAACACGACGATGTAGGGAACGTTCACCTGGCGCGCCAGAAGCACGTGCTCACGAGTCTGGGGCATCGGACCGTCCGGAGCCGAAACCACCAGAATCGCCCCGTCCATCTGCGCAGCGCCCGTGATCATGTTCTTGATGTAGTCCGCGTGACCCGGGCAGTCCACGTGAGCGTAGTGACGATTGTCCGTCTCATACTCCACGTGCGCCGTCGCAATCGTGATCCCGCGCTCGCGCTCCTCGGGAGCGTTGTCGATGCTGTCGAACGAACGGAAGCTCGCCATCCCCCGCTTGGAGAGAACGTTCGTGATCGCCGCCGTCAACGTCGTCTTCCCGTGGTCCACGTGACCAATCGTCCCAACATTGACGTGAGGCTTCGTCCTCTCGAACTTCTGCTTCGCCAT
>VGLH01000117.1 GCA_016866785.1 Candidatus Poribacteria bacterium | reverse complement strand
GCTCGATTCGGGTGCGCTATGAGGTCAAACCGGAGAACTACTGCGGACGGGTGAAGCTCGCCTGCATCCTCATCTGGGCGCGCATCTGGCATCGGCTCAAAGCCGCGTACGCGGATTGAGATAGACTCTAAGTGGCCGATCTGATCCGCTGCATGGCGCTTGCTGGACGCACCTATGCGGATGATACTTTCGGCATCTTCGTCGTTGAACGGCTTGCCGTTGTTAAACGCTACGATGCGATGAGGCTCGATTCGAAACGCAAGCTTGGTAGAACGCGCGTCTTCCGCGTTCTGGACAAGCTCCGCCACGAAATGGGTCTGCTCACGGTTGAGGCGTTCTCCGAGAGTCCGAACCGCATTCTCCAAGTCTTCGCGGTTCAGTGAATCCCCGTCGCGTCGTCGCGTCAGTAACTCGTCGATATGTTGTTCAGGTGTGGCGTCCGATGCCTTCATCGCATCCACTCCGCTGTCATCAATCCGCCTTGCTCTCGCACCGTCTGAGTCGCCTTTTCCCATCTGTCTGGCGATAGTCGTACTTCCGAAGAAGCCGTTTCACCATGACGCGAAGCATCGCCTTCACGATCTCTTGCCCGCCGGGGCGCGAGTAGGCGAGTCTCATGCGGATCGTCTCCCGGATGATCGGGAACACGCGGTGGTGCGCACGCTCTCGGCGATCATCTGGTAGGACCCGTGACGGCGCTGGCGCGCAGTTCGCGAATCACGGTCACCCGGATCGGACTGGGGAAGTGCACCTCCGACTGCACCTTGCGGGCGAGCTCGCGCGCCAGCACGTGGGCTGCGTCGTCGTCCACGCGAGCCGCCTCCACGATCACTCGGAGTTCGCGTCCGGCGTCGATGGCGAATGCTCGGTCGACGCCCTCGAACGACATCGCGAGCTGCTCCAAGTGGCTGAGCCGGCGCACGTAGGATTCGAGCGTGTTCCGGCGAGCCCCGGGCCGCGCGGCGGAGACGCGGTCGGCGACCTGCAGGAGAACCGCCAGCGTCGTTCGCGCCTCCACGCCTTCATGATGCGCCTCGATGGCATGGATCACCTCCGGCGGTTCACCCAACCGCTTCAGGAGCCCGACACCGGCATCGACGTGGTTTCCCGGCGACAACCGATCCGATGCCTTCCCAATGTCGTGCAGCAGACCGGCGCGCTTCGCATGCTCGCTGTTCTCGCCGAGCTCCGATGCCAGCGACGCCGCGATGACCGCGACATCCTTCGAATGCTGCAGGACGTTCTGCCCGTAGCTGGACCGGAACCGCAGCCGCGCCAGCAACTTCATCGCCTCTTCGGGCAAGTCGATGATATCGAGGTCGGCAGCGACCTGCCGGGCTTCACGCTCCGCGTCCTCTTCGAGGGCGACTTCCGCGTCAGCCACGGACTGCTCGATGCGCCCCGGATGGATTCGACCGTCGCTCACGAGCGCCTCCAACGCGCGCTGAGCGACGGCGCGGCGCACCGGGTCAAAGCACGAAACGAGAATCGCCTCCGGCGTGTCGTCTACGATCAGGTCGACGCCGGTGAGCACCTCGAACGCGCGGATGTTCCTGCCCTCGCGCCCGATGATGCGTCCCTTCATCTCCTCGCTGGGCAGCGCGACGGCGACAACGGTTCCTTCGGATGCGAACTCGGCGGCGCATCGCTCAATGGCAGTCGCGAGGAGATGGCGCGCGCGCGCGTCGAGCGACTCGCGCATCTGCTGCTCGATCCGACGGGCTGCCTGAACGCAGTCGTGCCGCGCCTCCACGGCGGTCTGAGCGATGAGCTGCCTTCGCGCATCTTTGACGGTCATCTGTCCCACACGCGACAACTGCGCCGCCAGTTCCTCCGACTGGCGCTGCAGTCCCTCCTCATGCGAGCGCAGCATCTTCTCGCGGGCAATCGCCTTTTTCGTAAGGTTCTCGCACTCGCGCTCGCGCCGTTCGAGGAGCGACTGGCGGTGCGTCAGCGCCTCATCGCGGTCGATCAGTCGTTGTTCGGAGCGCTGAACCTCGGAACGGCGCTCTCGGATCTCCTCGTCGACCTGAGTCTGGCGAGCGTACGCCGCCTGCTTCGCGTTCAGCTCCGCCTCCCGCAGGACGACATCGGCATCGCGGTAAGCGTCCTGAAGCACCTGCTTCGCCGTGCTGTGCGCGTGGGCGGACTGAGATCGCAGGTAAAGTGTATGGACGACGTAGACGAGCACGCCGCTAACGGCGATTGCGGCGAGGAGGTCGAGGTGCTCCAACATGGGTGCGCCTCTCGGACGGCGAAGGACGGGTTCGTCACGCGCGGGATGTCTCGGCTCCCGCCGCGCGGAGTGCGATCAATGTAACCCACGGAAGGTGGCGAAGCAAGCCGGCACGCGCTGCGGGCTGCCCGGATGTGCGTCTGCCGAACGCTATGCTATGATGAGATACGCCACACGTCGACGCGTCCGAAGGCGAGGCGCAGTGACCCATGCGACTTTCTGATGCCCTCGACATCGACCGGATCGCCATCGGGATGACCGCGCCCGACAAGGAGACAGCGTTGCGCGCGCTGATCGACCTCGCCGTCGAACGCGGCTGCATACACGTCGCCGATGTCCAGGTCTACGCGGATCGAGTGATGGAGCGAGAGGCGCTGCATTCGACGGCGTTGGGACACGGAATCGCGGTGCCCCACGCGCAGGCGGACGGAGTCGACGGCGTCTTCTGCTGTCTTGGGATCCTGCCGTCCGGCGTCGATTACGACTCCATCGACAACGAACCCGCCAAGATCATCTGCCTGATCGTCGCCCAGGAAGGACTCGACGGGCTGTACTTGCAGCTCCTGAGCCACATCAGCCGCCTGTTCGCCCGAGGAGACGTGCGGGAGCGAGTTCTGAGCGCGGGCGATCCGGAAGCTGTTCTCGAAGCGATCCGCGACGCCGAACGGTCGGTGACCGGCCGCGCCGCCAGACGCTAGTACTCGGTTGCATTAGAGCGTAGCCAAACGCTCGGTGAGTTGCTCGACGGTGTAGGTCCGTGGACGTCGGCGCGCTGCGGGCGTCGCTCTTCGCGTAGCGGTCACATCAGAGCGCGGGCCCGCAACAACAAGCGCGCCCACCCCTCGACGGAGAGATGGGCGCGCGCGGATGAAGCGTCGAGTCCGTCGGTCGGACCCGTAGGAGGGGAGCTACCCCCTCACACTGGTTGCGGACGGGTCGCAGGGGCGGCTCGTAGGGGCGGCTCTCAGAGCCGCCCGCTTGGTTGAGTCCCCTCTACTTGTGGATCACCATCCGCCGTGTCTCCCGGAAGGAACCCGCCCGGAGCTCGTAGAAGTACACCCCGCTCGCGACCCGCTCCCCGAGCTCGTTCCGACCGTCCCAGTACGCCGCCTCGTCACGCGACGTGTAGTACCCCGGCTCGCGGTAGCCCACGTCGAGCTTGCGAACGAGAGCCCCCGCCACGTCGTAGACGTTCACCGTGACGGCGGAACCCTCCTTCAGCTCGAAGGGAATCCACGTCTCCGGGTTGAAGGGATTGGGGTAGTTTGCGAGCAGTCGGTGTGCCGACGGCGCAGGTCGAACCGCAACCGCCGGAGGAACTGCCGCCGCGACCTCCTTCGTCGCCTGGTTGCCGCTGGCGTCGAGCGCGACGACGACCAGCGCGGGCGGCGTCGGGCTGACGATATGTCGGATCTTCGTCGGGCCCATCAGGTTGGTCGTCGCTTCCAGGAGCGTGGGATCATAGGTCACCTTGACGATCTCGCCGTCAGCCACGACGTAGCCGGAGATCGTCGCCGAGACGGTCGGTGACTTGTCGCAGGTGTCCGAAACGGAGAAGCGGACGAGGTAGAACCCGTCGGGGTTGCTGCCGTCAGGCTTCTTGCCTCCTGCCGGCACGGCTCCCTTCTTGGCAGGCTGACCGGCTGGGTTGGTCGTCGGTGTCAGCGACGCGGTGATAGCCGGCGCAGCGGTGTCTTGGACGATCACCGCTCGCGTCTTCTCCGACTTGTTTCCGCTGGCGTCCGTCGCCGTGTACGTGACGATGTACTCGCCCGGCGTGTGTGAATCGACCGCGCCGGTGATGGCAAGCGTCGGGCTCGCATCGCAGGTGTCCGTAACGGACGCTCCTGGTTCGACATAGGGACCCGGGCACTCGACCGTCATCGGATCGTCGCCGTTCAGAACGATGACCGGAGGCGTCGTATCGCTGACGATTACTCTCCGCGTCTCCTCCGACTTGTTACCGCTAGCGTCCGTCGCCGTGTAGGTGATGGTGTACTCGCCCGGCGTGTGTGAATCGACCGCGCCGGTGATGGCAAGCGTCGGGCTCGCATCGCAGGTGTCCGTGACTGTCGCGCCGGATTCGACATAGGGACCCGGACATGCGACCGGCATCGGATCGTCTCCGTTCAGGACGATGACGGGACGCGTCGTGTCGGAGATCGTCACTGGGGTGCTACATGTGACGGGTAGGTGCGTTCCATCGCTCACGGTGATCGTGACGATCGTTTCACCGTGCGCGAAAGGGCGTGACACGGTAACGACGGTCGGCGTCGGCGCAACCACGCGACTTCGGTGCATCTCGGTGCCACCGATCGTCCAGATAACCTCAAGCTCGTCACCATCGAGGTCTTCAACAGTTGCCGGGATCGTCACGAGCGTTCCGTCTGCTCCAGCGCACTCGGCGCTCAGCGATTCCGGACACGACACGGTCGGCGGTGCGTTTGGTGACGTGACCTCATAGGTCGCTAAGCCGATCTGGACGACGTAGCTCGGAGCGCTGTAGCCGCCGTTGTACCACATGCGCAGTTCTCGCCCGACAGAAAGAAGCGTTTGACCGCCCACATTTGGCGAATCCCACGTGCCGGGGGCCGCACGCATGACGGGAGTAGTGTCCTTAACCCATGTAACTCCGTCAGCCGAGAACGCGTGACCAACGGCGCTGACACCAGTTCTGTCGCCGCCGGTGTACCATAGTTCCCAACCGCCATCCGTTTGGAGAACGGATGGCGATCCCACGTATCCACCGTCCCAGCTGGAGTCGGGTCCGCGGCTGACGATCCTGCCCCCATCCAACCACGAGATTCCATCATTCGAAGTGGCATACCGAATGTGCCAGTCGCCGTGTCCCCACGTGGTGTACCACATCGTCAGCGAAGCACCCGTCTTGGCGACGTGGCCGACATATATCTCGTCAGTTCCTGGGAATGCGCCCGTTGGGATCACCGGATTACCACCGTACCTCGTCCAACGGATTCCGTCGGCGGACGTCGCATAGCCGACTGCCATCTGTCCGCCGGTACCGCTGTGCCCGCTATACCACATCTTGAGGATGCCGCCATCGCGGATCACCGATGGATTGTGCAGGCTCTGCGCTTCCCAATCACGATATCGGCTCCCTATTGGGCTCAATACTCTCCCGTGTTTGACCCATGTCACCCCGTCGACGGACGTCGCATATCCGATGCTGACAGCTTGGGAGCCCCAGATGTTCCCTGCATACCACATCTTGTAGATGCCTTCATCAAAGATGACGCAGGGCTCGCTGATCCATGTCCCGTCCCAGTCTCCGGGTGTGATCGTGACGACGGGATTCGACGGATTCTTGATCCAACCGGTTTGCGCCATGGCGCTTTGCGCCGTCACGTGACAAAGGAACCCGACGATCGCGCACACTGCAAGCGCCCTGCCCAAACCGCGCAAAAGACGACGCGCTGACATCGGTAGTCTCCTTTCGAACCGTTTCCGTTGCGACTCATAATGTACGATGACATCGCGGCTGGTTGATCGAGGCGTTGACCTCCGTTTCCGTTACGGCTCATGCGTTGCGTATACTCTCGTTAGAGAGCGAATCGATCGCGACGACTCATTCGCAACACTTGCGCTTGTCCAGCCCGTGCGCGCCCTAACGCGACGCGTTCGGGTCGGTCCTTTCGAAATCGTGTCTCATCACGCGATGGACACCGCCTTCCGTGAAGACACGCCGGCGACGCCTTTCACTTCCGAACGACGACCCTCAACGCGCACGCGACGATATCGCCCGGCGCGCTGCGTCCTGCCTCCTCCAACCAGATCGACCGAACGCGCCCCTGTTCCTGAACCTCGCTGAACTCGCTATCGCCCCAATCGCTGACGTCGTTGCCGTCGTCCCACACGGCTTTGCCGCATCCCCACGTCGTCACCGACGCAAGGTACTTCGCGTCTGTCTGGGGCCCGGCAACAGTCCACCAGTAATAGGTACCCTCGTGCTCCGGCGCGCCGAAGCGTACCGGCACGCGAACGCGGTGGACGCCGGGCAGCATCTTCTCGACGGACGCGTAGTTCCGTGTCCTGTCGCCCCAGCCGGGGACCGTCACCACATAGAAGTCCGCGTTGGGTCCCGAACTGTTCCCAACATCGACATCGAGCCAGCCCTCGACCGTCTCGCTGGGCCGCGCGTAGAGTGTCCTGTCTTCAGCCAGAGGCAGCCCGTTGACGAATCCGGACACGAGGCGCAGCGAATCCTCCATCTGCTTCGGTCGCGGCTCACGAACGACCGTCTGCAGTTCTGCCGTTGGCTGTACGGAGACGCGCATGTCGTCGAAGTAGACGGGCATGCCAACCCGGTTCCACCCGCCACCCAGGTAGACGCCGGCAACCGGACGATTGACGTGAATCTGCGCGTCTGCCGCGCCTGCCGATATCCACTCGCCGACGCGCACGTCGTCCACGGTGAGGTCGTACGCGGCGACCTCCGTTCGATAGACGATCTGTAGGCGAACGGCGTCATGGGCGGGCGTCCGTGGGATCGGGACGAAAACGTCCGATCTGTTGTAGACCCACACACCGTTGTCGGTGCGGTGGACCAAACCGAGCTGCATCGGTTCGGGATCGTGATCGATCAGGAGACCAACGCCCGTGTTCGCCCGCCCTTCAGCAGGCTTGAGCCAGAGCTCAAGCGTCACGGTTCCCGATACGGGGTCGAAGAGCTTCCCAACGAAGTGATCGTTCCGCGCTACGCCTCCGCCCGGCACGGACGCGAAGGAGCGGCTCTGAAACTCGACGCTGCTCGGGTTGCTCCACGGCGCGAGCGGAACCCAGCCGACATGCTCCTGGCCGGGCGAGACGATCTCGCGCGTCCTCGGTTCCTTCGTAGTCACCGGAGACCCTTTGGCCATCTCCCGATTAACCTCGCCTAGCACCACGACGCGCATCGTCCGCGTTCCCTCCGGCGACGGAGCGACCTCCTGCGCGGGCTGTTGAAACACCGTCGCTCCGAGTAACGCCAGGCTCAGGTGCAGCCCCAGCGAGATGCCCACTCCGTACCGCGCGTCCGCGTTGGGTTGCAGGGGCGCATGGGGCACGTGAGCCGGCAGACGCTCCATGACCGACCGGACTATCTCCCACCCGGCCGGCAGAGCGAGCACCCGCGTCCGAAGCGCTGCCACGGCGCGTTCCCGATTGCCGCTCCGCGCGAAGAACCGATCGAGCCTCTCCTTCGCGCGGGACAGCCGCTTCGCGAGCGCAGACGGGCTGATTCCCAGCGCCTGGGCGACGTCCTCCGGGTTCTTCCCTTCCATGACGCTCAACACGAGCGGCACGCGCAGCGAGTCCGGCAAGGCGCGCAGACCTGCCATCGCGAGCCCGCGCATCTCCTCCTCGTCCTCGAATAGCTCCTGATCGATGTAAGGATTCGGCGTGTCTGCCAGGAACTCGATGCCCGATGGGATCTCCCTGCGCCGCTGGCGCATCAGGTTCTTGGCAGTGTTCCCCGCGATCTGGCATACCCAGCTCCCGAAGGAGTCCGGCTTCCTCAGCGTGGCAAGCTGCCGATACGCCTTGAGGAACGCCTCCTGCGCCACGTCTTCTGCCAGAGAATCATCGAGCGTCCGCGCGAAGGCGATGGCGCGGACTCGTCTCCCATGCCTTCGCACGAGTTCCTCGAAGGCGCACTGCTCCCCACGGAGCGATCTGCGGACGAGTTCGCAATCGGGTTCGATCATCTCGCTCTTTACAAGAGGTAGACACACAAAAGAGGCGATCTCGGACATGAATCTGCGCCGACTCGACGACGGGTCGCGCAGTTCCATGCGACGCGATAGGCATCAAAGTCCCGTAGGGGCGGGTCTGAGACCCGCCCCTACCACCTCAAGACCTTCGATCAAGCCATCAATCTACGACACAGACCACTCAGAGATACGCGACCGCGCCGTCGCGCTGGTAGGAGAACCCTCGATGCCAACGCTTCGCCGGGAACCGACCGAACACCTCCTCGTTCAGCTCGACGCCGTAGCCCGGAGTGTCGGGAACCTCGATGGTGCCGTGCTTCACCCGTAGCGGCTCCTTGACCCACAGCGACCGCGGCTCGGCGTCGTCGGGGATGTATTCGAGGATGAGGAAGTTCTGCGTCGACGCGGCGAAGTGGACGTTCACCGCCGTCGCGACGGGTCCCATGGGGTTGTGCGGCGCGATGTTCGTGTAGAACGCCTCCGCCATGCCGGCGATCCGCTTCATCTCGCCGACGCCGCCCGTCAGGCAGATGTCGGGCTGGAGGATGTCCGCCGCGCCGAGGACGAGCGCCTCGCGGAACTCGAACTTCGTGTAGAGCATCTCGCCCGTGGCGATGGGGACGTTCACCTTGGCGCGGACGCCGGCAAGCGCAGCGATGTTCTCCGGACGCAGGGGTTCCTCGAAGAAGAAGGGCTTGTAGGGCGCGAGGGCATCCGCCATTTGGATGGCGCGGATCGGTTCGAAGATCTTCGCGTGCGGATCGACGCCGATGTCGATATCGTCGCCGAGGGCGTCGCGCAGCCGACGGAGCCGCTCCGCCGCGACGCGCGGGTGGGAATTGACGGGCTGCTGGTCGCTGCCGGGTTCGAAGGGCCCCATCTTGAACGCCGTGTAGCCGTAGCGCTCGATGAGCCGGAGCGCCTGATCCGGGTCCGCCCCGATGCCCTGGTACACACGGATACGGTCGCGGCACTTGCCGCCTAGGAGCCGCCACACGGGAACGCCGAGCTCCCGCGCGGACACGTCCCACAGCGCCTGCTCGATCCCGCTGATCGCCGCGTTGACGACGGAGCCGCCCGGGAATCGGCTGAACGTGTACATCTTCTGCCAGAGGAACTCGATGTTGCGCGGGTCCTCGCCGACGAGCCACTCCTCGAAGTCGTGGATGACCTCGACGGTCGCCGTGTCGGGTCCGCACGAGTAGGCTTCGCCGATCCCCTCGATGCCGTCGTCGGTGACGACCTTGACGAAGAGGTGGTTCCGCCCTCCGTTGACGAGATAGGTGTTGATATGCGAGATTTTCACGGCGCTATCCTTTCCGATGGGTGAGCCCGGCTGTAACGTGGCATTGCCGACGCTTCGTTTCTAGTTGGTGTCCGCGCCAGCGCCGGATCGTCGCGCGGCGCGATCCTCGACTCGCCCGCACGCTGACAGGAACCGACTGAGGAGCCGACTAGAGCCATGTGGCAACTGACACACCGCGCCGGATGTATCGCGCTGGCATTCGCGCTGTGCGCCGGCGCGATCACGCCCGTCGAAGCCGCGACGAAGAAGACCACCAGCTCCCGGTCTTCAAAGAGCGCCAAGGCGAAGAAGAAGACATCCAGTAGGACGGCGAAAGCCAAATCCTCGAAGTCCAAGTCCAGAGCGACGGCGAAAGCGAGAACCGTCAAGAAGGCTCCCGAAGCGCCGAAGCCGCCGTATCAGGCGTACATCGTCGTCGAAGCCGAGACGGGCAAAGTCATCACCGAGAAGCAGGCAGACAGGTCCTGGCAGCCCGCATCGCTCGCCAAGATGATGCTGACGCTCATCGTGATGGAACACATCGCCGAGGGCAAGATCGCGCTGGATACGCCCGTCAAGGCGTCCGCATACGCCAGCAGCATCGGCGGTTCCCAGGTCTACCTGAAACAGGGCGAGACCCACTCCCTCGAATCGATGATGCAAGCCATCGAGATCGCCTCGGCGAACGACGCGTGCGTCGCTGTCGCCGAAGCTGTGGCGGGAACCGACAGCGCGATGGTCGAGTTGATGAACGCGCGCGCCAAGTCGCTGGGCATGGGCAACACGCGTTACGTGAACGTCCACGGTCTGCCGCCGGACGCGGGCAAGCCCGACAACGTGACGACCGCCCGCGATACGTCGATCCTCGCCCGCGAGCTCGTCACGCGGTTCCCTAAGCTTCTCGAATGGACATCGACCGTCGAAGCCCCCTTCCGCGACGGGAAGTTCAAGCTTTACAGCACGAACCACTCGTTCCTGCGCAACTTCCCCGGCGCCGACGGGCTCAAGACCGGCTATCACAGCGGGTCAGGGTTCAACCTCGTCGCGACGGCGAACCGAAACGGCGTGCGGCTGGTCTCCGTCGTCCTGGGGAGTCCATCGCCGGCCGTCCGCGCCAACGAGACGATGGCGCTCCTCTCGAACGGCTACGCGACGCATGAGCGCCGCGTCGTCCTCAAGTCGGGCGAAGCGATGTCGGACCTCCTCTATGTGGAGAAGAGCGAGCATCAGTATGTGCCTTTGAAGGCTGGGAGCGACCTGACGGTCTTCGCCAATAAGACGGACTTCTCGCGAGTACGTCTGTCGCTGGAGAGCGTCGCCGAACTGACCGCGCCGGTCGAGGACGGGTTCCCGGCAGGCACGATCGTCGCGACGCTCGACGGCAAGCGCGTCGGATCGGTCGCCGCCGTCGTCAGCCAGGATGTGCCGAAGGCGCGGTTCCTCTGGAGCTTCTGGAACTGGCGCACGCCCAAGCCCACCGTCGAGGAGTTCCTGGAGCTCCGACAGGCTGGGATGAACGCTCCGACCAGCTTCTAAGCCGATTGCATGCGCGATGCCGAAGGGGTGAGCCGCTCTGGCGCTCGCCCCTTCGTCGTGCCCGCCAGTTCCTGACGAGCCGACGGGCACAGCCCGCCGCACTGCCCCCACCTACCGGAGCCGACGCCAAGGCTCTATGATGGACACCGATTCATGACGGATTCGTGGATCGTTGTACCACTGTACTAGCGACGACGCGCCGCCGAGACAGGGGGAGGTGGTTTCCCGTAGAACCGGATTCCGTCCTCGTCCGCGAATGCCTTGCTGGGAGCCGCCATGCCTTCGCGCAGCTCGCGCGCAGGTACGAGAGGCGTGTCTTTGCCATTGCTTACGCACTGCTGCTCGATCCGCACGAAGCCGAGGACGCGCTGCAACAGACGCTCCTGATCGCCTATGAGCGGCTCGGCACGCTGCGCCGACCGGACAGCTTCGCCGCGTGGGTGTCCCGCATCGCTGATCGCACCGCCAGGCATCGGCTCTATCACATGAAGCGCGAAGTACCGACGGACATCGCCGCGACGATGCAGGATCGCCCCACTTCCCACGTCGAGCAGGCAGCCTTCGAGCGCAAGGAGGACCTGCGCCGACTGGCGACCAGCGCGCTGGCGTCGCTGCCGACGTCGCTCCGGACGCCCCTCGTGATGCGATGCATGTATGACAGCTCGTACGAGGACATCGCCGAGAGCCTCGCCATCAGCGCCAACGCAGCGGAGATACGCGTCCGTCGCGCGCGCGTTGTCATGCGCAGCTACTTCGCGCGGTGGAACCTGGAGGAAGAGTGCCTCGACATCCTGCGATCGCACTGCATCGCGCTGCCGATCGGTCTTCAGGCGGTCGATGCCGTCGTCAACGCGATCCACGGGAAGCCAGCCCCGAGCACAGGCGCGTCCCAGTCGGCGGGGTACGGCTGGGGCATCGCCGGAGCAGCCGCCGTCTTGACGTTAGTGGGAGCAATGGCGTTTCCACAGCCGGCGCAGGAAGTGGCGCCTTCGCCGGAGGGAACGCGGACGATGCAGGTGCGACTGTTGGGAGACATCAAACGCGAGGCAGTCATAGCCACGCCGACACCCGGCAAGATCGCGAAGCCCCGCGAGATCATCAAGCCGGGCGAGGAGCATTTCGGTTGGACGCCGCTAAACCCACGCGTTGACCCGACGAGCGTGGGGTTTCAGAGCCAACACTTCGCCTCCGCGCCCGGCGGAGCCGTCGTGCAGAATGACCATAGCGTCGCGAAGCACTTCGATCCGGTAACGGGAACGGTGACGCTCGAGCTCTGGTTGAAGCCCGCTGAAGGTCGGGCGAACACGAGCGTCGGGTTCCTATCTGGGAACGTTATCGATGCGCCGGGTATCACGTTCGTGATCCGAGACGACAGCGGTGTATGGCGATACGTCCGATCCGGTGTGCCGGTCCCGCTGCCGCGCGTTCTCGATGCCGCGCGTTTCCGCATCGTCTATCGAACGGAGGCGGCGGCGTACGACCTCTATGTCGACGGCGCGCTTATCGACGAGTGGATTCCCGCGATATCGCGCGAACAGATGGATCGTCTGAACCAGCCCGTGAACGGCGTCGTGTTGGCCAGCGGCTGGAACCGGATCGGGCATCCCGCCTACTTCGACGACATGCGGCTCGATGTCAAGCCGACGGGTTCGCTGCGTCCCGTCGTCTTCGAACCCTATCCACAGGACCCCGAGGAGTCGTTGAGGCTCGTCGCCGGGAGCATCAACGGCGCGCCGGTGCCGACGGATCGGGTTCTCCTCGTGAGACCGACCGAGGCGGTCGAGGGCTGGCTCGATCTCGACGTCACGAACACGAGCGGACCGAACGGCGACTACTACGTCGTGACGGTTCCCGGCTGGGGTGATCGGACGCGGAACTATGCGTCCGTCGCGAAGGTACCGCCCGGCACGCATCGGGTTCGCGCGCCGGTGCGCTTCGACGCGCCGGATCGAGAGGGCGAGTATTACTTCTGGACGGTGGGCGGGGCTCAGACCGAAGCGATGTTCATCGCCTCGACGACGAGTTGGGTCAACGGAGAACCCGTCTGGGGCGACGGCAACGACGTCGC
>VGLH01000116.1 GCA_016866785.1 Candidatus Poribacteria bacterium | reverse complement strand
GTACGGATGGGTTCCCGAGACGCTCTCCCCGGCGGGTAAGCGCCTCGACGCGATGGTCCTGGTGCGCAAGCCCACGTGGGCGGGCAACATCTGCGAAGTGCGCCCCATCGGAGCCCTCAAGCGGCGGGATCGAGACCACAAGATCGTCTGCGTCCTCCTCAGCGAGGCGCGCTTCGAGGCGGTGCGTGACCTGACCGACCTCGACGATGCCACGCTGCGGCGCATGGCGCAGTTCTTCGAGCCCTTCTTCCCCCTCCAGGGCTGGCTCAATCGCGTCGAGACGACCGCCCTCCTCAAGGAAGCCCACGAGCACTATCGACAGAAGGCGAGACTCCGTCAGATACCCGACTTCCTCGACTCCGGGGACGACGAGGACTTCCCGGACGAGTTCGACAGCGACGACGACGACGAGATCGTCGACGACGAAGGCAACGCATGAGCGCCGGGTTCCGCACCGTCCAATGGCGCGACGGGGCCGTACGGCTGCTCGATCAGACTCGCCTGCCCGGCGAGGTCGTCTACAAGGACTGCCGGACTGTCGATGAGGTGTGGGAGGCGATTCGCTCGTTGCGCGTCCGGGGCGCGCCCGCCATCGGCATCGCGGCGGCGTACGGTGTTCTGTGCGGCATCGACGGCGACGGTTCCACGGCGGAGCTCATTCGCCAAGCCGACGCCGCAGCCGACCACCTCGCGACATCCCGACCGACGGCGGTCAACCTCTTCTGGGCGCTGGAACGCATGCGCCGCGTCGCTCACGAGAACGCGCGGCTGGAGCCCGACGCCTTCCGCGCGCGGATGCTCCGCGAAGCCGACGCCATCCTCACCGAGGACGACGCCCTCTGTCACGCCATCGGCGAACACGGCGCGACCCTCGTCCGAGACGGCGACGGCATCCTGACCCACTGCAACGCCGGCGGACTCGCCACGAGCGGCTACGGAACCGCACTCGCCGTGATCTTCTCGGCGCACGCGCAGAGCAAGCGCATCTCCGTCTATGCCGACGAAACGCGCCCCCTGCTCCAGGGAGCCCGGCTGACGACCTGGGAGCTGCTCCGCGCCGGGGTTCCCACGACGCTCATTTGCGACAACACGGCGGCGCAGGTCCTCCGCGAGGGGCGGATCCAACTCGTCGTCGTTGGAGCCGACCGGATCGCCGCCAACGGAGACGCCGCGAACAAGATCGGAACCTACGGCGTCGCCCTGCTCGCGAAGGCGCACGGCGTCCCGTTCTACGTCGCCGCGCCGACGTCGACGCTCGACCTCTCGCTGGAACACGGCGGGCTCATCCCCATCGAGGAGCGCGCCGCCGAGGAGGTCACCGAAGGCTTCGGACGCCGCACCGCTCCCGAAGGCGTCAACGTCTACTCACCCGCGTTCGACGTAACGCCCGCCGAACATATCACGGGGATCATCACGGAGCGTGGTATCCACCGACCGCCCTACCGGGATAGCCTGGCATAGCCGATCCGCCTATCCGTCCCCGCCGCGGATCGTGGAGGAGGTAGCCGATGAACCGAGGACTGACACGCCGTGACTTCGTGCGGTTCTCCGCGCTGGGTGTCGTGGGCGTCGGGTGCTCCGCCGTTGCGCCGCCGACCGCCGCTGTTCGCATCAACCTGGACGACGCGATCGACGCGGAACTGGTTCCCGTCCGCGTCGCGGATGTCGTCGAATCGAAGCGGGACGACTACGGGATCATCGTGCTGCTGGACGACGACGAACGCTATCTGCCCATCTGGGTGGGGCGGTTCGAGGCGCAGTCGATCCGGGTCGGGCTCAACGGCATCTCGACGCCGCGCCCGATGACCTACGATTTCATCCGCAACCTGTTGGAAGCGACCGGAGCCGTGCCCGTGCGCGTCACGATCACGCAGCTTCGGGAGTTGACGTTCTACGCGAACCTGGAGGTCGAACGCGCCGGCACGCGCCAGTCGCTCGACTGCCGACCCAGCGACGCGATCGCCGTCGCCGTGCGGACGAGCACGCCGATCTACGTCGAGAAGGGCGTCATGGAATCACAGTCCGTGCCGCGCGAGGCTCTGGAACGGCTCGAACCGCCCTTGTGGGCGTAGTGTGAGGGCAATCAGTGAGAGGAAACGACGAGGCCTATGGAACCGAATCGCCATCTGCGCGTTGCCGTGCTGGGAGCCGGCGGGCTGGGACAAGCCGCCGTGCGCATGCTCGCCACGAAGTCGGAGATGACGCTCGTCGCCATCGCCGACAGCAAGGGCTTCGCCTTCGACGCACGCGGCTTGGACGCCGATGCGGTGATCCACGCGAGTGAGACGTCGGGAACCGTCGCGGCGACGCCGCGCGTCGGGTTCCTCTCGAACGACGCCATCGGAGACGTCATCGCGCGGAGCGGGAGCATCGACGGCGTGTTCCTCGCTCTGCCGAATCTGCCGAACGAGTTCATCCCGAATGTCGTCGAGCGGTTCGCGAAGCAGGGCTACCGAGGCGTCATGGTGGACGCGCTCAAGCGGACGCGCGCCGTCGAGCTCCTCATGAAGCTGGACAACCTACTGAAGCACGCGGAGATCACGTACGTCGTGGGAGCCGGGGCGACACCGGGGCTCCTGACGGCGGCGGCGAACCTGGCGGCGCAGTCCTACGCCGAAATCGAGTCCGTCGAGGTCGTCTTCGGCGTCGGCATCTCCAACTGGGAGGGCTACCGCGCGACGATCCGCGAGGACATCGCCCACCTTCCGGGCTTCGACATCGAACGCGCGTCGCTGATGCCCGACGCAGAGGTCGCCGCCGAGCTCGACCGGCGGAACGGCGTGCTGGAGCTCGTCGATATGGAGCACGCCGACGACATCATCCTGGAGCTCGCCGGGGTCGTCGAGCGGGACCGCGTCACCGTCGGCGGGATCGTCGATACGCGCAACCCGAAGAAGCCCATCAGCACGAACGTGCGGATCACGGGCGTGACGTTCGAAGGCAAGCGGAGCAGCCACGTCTTCACACTGGGCGACGAGACGTCGATGGCGGCGAACGTCTGCGGGCCCGTGTTCGGCTACATGAAGGCGGGAGCCTGGCTCCATGGGCTGAGCGCGTACGGGATTCTGTCGTCGGCGAACGTCATGCCGCAGTTCGTGCGGTAGCCGTCCTTCCGCGCAACGTCGAGATGCGGTGTAGCAGTCGGGCCCTCAACCCGACCTTCTCCCTGAAGGGAGAAGGGGTTCGTCGGGTTCCTCTCCCTTCAGGGAGAGGTTCGATGAGGGCTCGGACGTACCCCAACTCCGTCGCGGTGCCCTGTCGCGATTCCCATCTTTCCGCTCTACTTGTCCCGATCCTGAACTGAACGCCTCGGCATTTGCCGGAGGTCTATCGATGCTCGATCTCACCAAGACACTGATCGCCGGACTCGCCATCGGATTCATCGCGGCAGCGAACTCTCCGTCCGTCGCTGCAACGGCGGATGAGGAGTTCGTCGGTCCCTTCCCGAGCTGGCGCAACCTCAAGACGCACTACGGAGCTGTCGGCGACGGCGTCGCGGACGATACCGCCGCCATCCAGAAGGCATTGACCGACCTCATCAAGCACGAGGGCTTCTCCGTCCTCTACGTCCCGTCCGGCACGTACCGTCTGACGGACACCGTGAGCACGGTTCGGAAGGCGCATACGGACTGCCAAGGCGTCTCGATCATCGGCGAGCACCCGGATACGACGGTTCTCGTCTGGGATGGAGCCGAAGACGGGACGATGTTCCGATGGGACGCGTGGTACTCCAAGATTTCGCGCCTCTCGTTCGACGGCAAGGGCAAGGCGGGCGTCGGACTCGAATACGGGCCCGCGTTTTCGACCTACAACGAGACGAGCTACCTGACCTTCCGCGATCTGACGACGGGACTCCTGTTCGGGGGACCCGAAACGAACGGCCAGGCGGAGAACGAAGTCCTCGGCTGTCGGTTCTACCGCTGCGGAACCGGTATCGCGACCGTCAACTGGAACTCGATGGACATCTGGGTCTGGCACAGCCGGTTCGAGGATTGCGGGCGCGGCATCCACAACGTCATGGGCAACTGGCACGCGTGGGAGAACGTGTTCCTGCGCTCGCGCATCGCCGACGTGAGCATCGTCAACCTGATGGCGTTCTCGGTGGTGAACAACGTCAGCGTCGGGTCGCGCTGCTTCCTCGACTTCTCGTCGGGACACACGTGGGGATCGCCGACGAGCATCACCGGCAACCGGATCATCGAGCCGACGGGCGAGTGGGCGATGCTGCTCGACAACGCGGGACCCTACCTCGTCGTGGACAACTCCTTCCGACTGACCGGCGACACCCGCGCGATCCGCATGACCTGGGCGAACCAGACGCTCGTCGGGAACCGCTACACGCGCGAGGATGCCGTCGAGGAGCGCGGGCAGTTCCGGCGGATCGCCGAGCAGGTCGTCCCGGCTGAGGCGATTCCGGCTGACGTGCCCGCTCCGCTGCCGGTTCCTCCGCGTCGGGAACGGACGGTTGTCGAGGTCTCGCCGGGCGCGGACGCTGGGGCGATCCAGTTCGTCATCGACACGCTCGCCAAGACGTCCAAGCTGGTCGGGGAACGCCCCGTGCTCCATCTGCCGATGGGGAGCTACCGGATCGACAAGACGCTGGTCATCCCAGCGGGGAGCGACCTGCAGCTCGTCGGCGACGGCGGCGGCGAAATCGCGACGCGGCTCGAATGGACGGGCGAGCCCGGCGGCGCGCTCCTAAAGATCGAGGGCCCCAGCCGCGCGACCGTGCGCGACCTCGCCATCTTCGCCCCGAAGGCGCAGGGCTTGCTCCTGACCGGCGTCGATCAGGAGGGCGGACGGGTCTTCGCGGATCAGCTCAACGTGTCGGGCCCCAACGAGCAGAGCGCGACGGCGTCGGCGCTCAGCGTGAGGGGTCTCGACAAGACGGACGTGCTCCTGCGTTCGCTTCAGGGCAACGGGAACGGCGGCGCGTGGGTGCGCGTCGCGGGAGGAGCGAACGCGGCGGCGGCGGCGAACCAGGTGTCCGCGTTCACCGGCGCGACGGGAACGGCGAACGGGCAGTACGCCGTGTCGAACGGCGGTCGGCTCGTCGTACGCGGGGTCTACCACGAGCGGAGCGCGGCATCGTTGACGGGGCTCCTCCTCAACGACAGCGGAGTTCTCAGCATCGACGCGACGCGGTTCTCCTACGCGACGTCCGAGACGGCTCCGACGATCCTCGTCGACGGCTTCCGCGGGCTGTTCACGCTGGCGACGTGCATGCTCCTGCCTGTCGAGACGAACGAGACGTGCCGATTCGAGCTCCGAGGCGACGGCAGCGCGGCGAGCGTCCTGGCGCTGAACAACCAGTTCTGGGTGCACAAGCCGCCCGTCACCAGCGACACCGTGTGGCGGAACCGCGCGGAACCGCCCGCGCGAGGCGGGATGATCGGATCGAACATCAACACGTCGAACAAGGAAGTGTCGCCGAAGGGGTTCGAGTTCCTGGAGGACATCGGCGACGATCCCGATCCGGCG
Organism: Candidatus Poribacteria bacterium; assembly: GCA_016866785.1. Taxonomy (NCBI): domain Bacteria; phylum Candidatus Poribacteria; species Candidatus Poribacteria bacterium. Next base: position 7,440 of record VGLH01000116.1, on the reverse strand, counting down.
CGGGCGCGGTACGGGTCGTCGCCCTTGCAGGATCGGGGCGTCGTGGACGATGCGACGGTTCTTCGCCATCTGGAGCCGCTGCGTCAGGCGCGGGTGTGGCTCCCCGGCGACCGCGCGGTTCCCGAAGGCGCGACGGACGTGCGGCTCTACCGTGTCATGGTCGGCGGCGGGGCGGAGGCGGGGGTAGAGTTCCGCGACTGACGGCGAAAGACGACAGGGGCGAACCTGGGATCCGCCCCTGCGCGATGCGTGGTTCACTGACGAGACGAGCTAGCTCATGTACTTCTTGACGGCTGCCTCGATGGCGGGCATGGCGGCTCCCAGCTCATCGGGCAGGAACGCCGGATGCACCGTGAGATTCGCATTGCAGCGGAGGAAGAGCGGCTCCGCGATTGCCGGCAGCTCGGCGGCGCTGTTGACGTTGACGAGCATGTGCAACGCGCGATTCCCGTTGTGCAGGGCGAAGAACGCCATCTCTGGCTTCACGTCGCCGAGGTAGGTCTGCATCATCTGTCCGAACGAACCGTCGCTGATCGCCGCGTTGCCCTTGTCGATGTCGAACTCCGCGATGACGAGTAGACGCACGAGGGAACCTCCCTGCTTGCTTCGCTCCCTCACCGGAAGGAGCAGAACGGCGTCATCCTAGCCCCTCGATCCGCTGCGTGCAAGACGGCTACCCGACGAAGAACCCGTAGACGCGTTTCCCCAGCGCGTTCCCGACGAGGCTCCAGGCGCTCCCCACGAGAAACTGACCCAGCACCAGCCCCATGAAGAACGGCGCGAAACGGCGATACTGCCCGATCCCGCCGGTTCTCAGGAACAGCAGCTTCAGCGCCCAGCTCAGAAGTACCGAGAACCACATCCAGCTCATCGTCCACGAACCCGCGACCGCCAGACCGACCGGATGGAACGGGAACCACAGGTAGCGATGCCGCATCGCCAGCAAGCCGACGGTCAAGCCGAACCCCTGCGCGATCTGCTGAATGATGTCGGCGTTCATCCCTTCCGGGTGGAGCATCCAGCGCTCCAGCCGCGCGTAGGCTTCTTGGGCGAGGTATTGCGAGTAGCCCGTCACCCGCGCCGCGCTCCCGAACCGGTACATGATCGGCAGGACGATGAAGTAGGTGGAGAGCGTCCCCACCAGCGCCGCCAGCATGAGCGCCCACGAGAGCGACCGCCGTGACAAGCCCGCCGGTTCCGCCAGCTTCATCGCCTCCAACTGATGCGGACTCGGATGGCAGCGGTAGTCCCGCGTGATCCAGTAGTAGAGCGAGAACCCCGCCAGACCCGACGGGCCCACGGGCCGCGTTCCGAACGTCGCGACGATGAGACGCTCGGGGCCGCCGTAGTAGAGATCGTGCGTCGGGGGACCCAGCTCCGCCCGCATGCGCGACAGCGACACGACGATGACGTAGTACGCCGCGAAGAACCCGAACGACGCCCACAGCGGAACCCCCGAGCGCCACATGAAGCCGACGACCGCCAGCGTTCCCAGCGCCAGTCCGAGCGTCGCAGTGCGCGGGCTCATCGGTTCCTCGGGAGCCTTCTTGCCCGTCCAGCCGTCGCGAAAGATGCGCCGGATGTCGTAACGCGCCTTCCACAGCGCGAAGAGCCCCAGTCCCAGCCACGCCCCCAGCGATTGGTCCGCCAGGTAGTAGCCCGACGACGCCCGCAGCCCGATCGCGACGCGGATGACCTCCGTCGCCTTCCAGTAGAGGTAGAAGAACCACGTCGAGAACGAGAGATCGAGCGGCATGAAGTAGGCGAGACCCATCGCGAAGGGATAGATGCGCACCGGCAGCCAAGAGATGCCGTTCCAGGGCCTCTGCGTCAAGAGCGGCGCGACCTCCCATCGGAACCGGTAGTCGGGCATGACCGGGAAGAGCTCCGCGAAGCCGTGCCACAGGTCGAGGCTCCCCGCCAGCGCGAACCCCCACCACATCAGCGGGTTCCGGAACAGGTGGGACTGCTCCATGCGGATCATTTCGAGCGGCAACTGCGCGATGGGGTAGCTGAGCTTTTCGTGTTCCGTCCACTGCCGCCGCACGAGCGCGTTCAGGCAGAGGAACACGAAGTAGAGAACTAGGATGAACCCCAGCCAGATCGCCAGCGGCGGGAGCCATGCCCGCACGATGTCCGCATCCCAGAACGACTTCTCGCCGACGTAATAGCCGCGGATCACGTCGACCTTGGACACGATGAGCCACTCGGGCAGGTAGCCGTGGAAGAGCGACGACCAGTCGTTTTCCGGCGTGGCGAACCAGTGGGCGTAGTTCATCAGCGGAAAGAGGATTTGGAGCATGTCGTGGCCATACAGCGACGTCGCGATCGCCAGCATCGCGTAGACGACGAGCAGTTCCGCGCTGCTGAACGCCCAGGCGGGCTTCCATCGGCGCAGCGCGAGGTTCACCAGGCAGAGCGCGAAGAGCGTGAAGACGACGTTGAAGAAGAGGGAGAGAACCGTTGCGTGGACGGTGGGCCAAACGATCTCGGAGAGGGTGACCCACCAGCAGTTGAGGGGGATCAGCCCGGTTCCGACAAGAACCGAGCGCGCGGTGATTCCGCGCCGTGGAGCAGGCGGGCTGTGCTTCGCTTCCACGTGCACGGCGCTGACACCCCCGACGTTGCGCGATGGACGGCGCACGCACTGCCGGGGTTCATGCTAGGGGGGTTGCGTCGTGGCGTCAAGCGATGCCCGCTGCCTCCAGACTGCCACGGCCGATCTGAATCTGCCCACATGGGCGGAGAGTAGCTCCCGGCCATATGCGGCATCGTGGAGCGCGCGCTCGAACCGAAACCAAGACTGCGCGACATTCGCGCCGAGGTACCAGAGACCCTGGTTCGCCATCTCGGGCTGGCTGAACGTTGTTGCGATCCAGGCAGCAATCTCCTCGTCACCGAGGCCGTCTTCTGAACGGAGCAAAGACACGCCGCGTCGTACCCATATGTCCACCGGCTGTAGAAGGTGTCTCTCGCAGAGAGGCATTAGCTCGAAATGGACACACGTATCGCGAAGGAAGAGCGCAGCAATCTTGGGTCCAATGCCACGGATCCTCATGAGCTCCCGTGACATGACGCCAATCCCGTCGGCAGCGATTGCGTCCCGAACCGACCGAACCAGGTTAGCGCCGCCTATAACGCATGCGACGCATTGGCAGGATCCGCCTTCTTCGTGGAAAAGCGGATTGTGCCTCTCGTTGAGCTTCTGGCCGGGTAGCAGCGAGGCAAACTGCCGCCATACAGCAGCCGATGTCGGCCGGTGACCACAACGCATCACGGCTTCGCTGGCGGCATGCGCGTACGACGGGTTACGGCCCTGATGTTCGTACCCATAGTGCTCGAGGAACAGGGCTAGCGCGTGCCCGTTGTCCTGGAGGCAGTTCGGGTACCGAGACCATGCCGGCCTCAGATGCACCTCGCGGTACAGGATTCCCGCGGCTTCGACAAGGTCTACGACCGACCCATCCATGCGCACATCTCCATTGGCCACGTGCGGCTCAGCCTGCGTGCCTGCCTTTCCTCCGTCATTCCCGCGTAAGCGGAAGTCCAGACTCTGGTGGTCTGTCAGGCTGATCTCTCGTGGTTCGTGTCTTCCCCCTCACCCCGACCCTCTCCCACGAGGGGAGAGGGCGTTCCGGTTCCTTCTCCCCTTGTGGGAGAAGGTTTAGGATGAGGGGTAGGAGCAACGGAGAGAGCGCTACAACCGCATACCCCCGACCCGACGCGCGAAGTCGTCCACGCCGTACACGGCGAGGACCTCGCCGTAGTAGACCCGGTGGAAGTCCCCCTGCGAGTAGAACTGACCCTGGATCGCCTCGGTCAGCGTCCCGGGGTCGAGATCGTGCTTGTGGACGACCTGGCACTCGTAGTGCAGCAGGCACTCCTCGATGACCGGGCTGCACACGTGGCGCGACGGCGTCGCCGTCAGCCCGCTCCCTTCGAACTTGTCCTCGGCTCGACCGGACACCGTGCCGCAGTAGTGAACCGCCTCCTCCATGCTCCGATCCGGCACGTTCACCGTGAAGTCGCCCACCTCCTCGATGAGCGGGTAGGTGAACCGCGACGGACGCACCAGCACGGTCAGGATCGGACGCGCCCAGACGATTCCGAGCGTCGCCCACCCGATCGTCATGACGTTCGGCACGCCCTTGGAGTCCGACGACGCCAACAGCATTCCGGGGCTTCGGAGGATCTCCAGCGACTCGCGCCAGACCTCCGCGATGGCGAAATCGCGCTTCTCCACGACAGACTTCTCCTCGAACTCCCCGTGCCGCTCATGCCACCCCGTGAACCGTTACCACACGACCGGATCGTCCACTCTCGCCCGCCACGTCCGAAGCTCGTCGCGCAGACGCGCGAGCGCCCCGCGTTCCGCCGGATCGTCGGCGAGGTTCCGCATCTCCAGCGGGTCCGCGTCCAGATCGAAGAGCTGCGTCGTGCGGACGCCCTCGACGCAGTACTCGATCAGCTTGTGCCGCCGATCCCGCACCATCCGCTGACCCCGCGAGTACGCCGAGAAGATCGTCTCCCGCCCGTCGAACGGCTCTCCGCGCAGGTAAAAGGCTTTTGCCCTCGTTGCCGTCTGGGACGTCGATGTCGGCGAGCTCGCAGAGCGTCGGGAACAGATCGGACGTGTAGCAGAGCGCGTCATCCGCTGCCGGCTCCGCCATCCCGGAAAGTGCCGCGCAGAATGCGCACGAGAGGACTGTATGAATAGGGATGCTGTGCCGCCCGTTTTCGTCTCCAGAGTCCAGAGATACCAGAGAATCAGAGAGGGGCGAACAACCCAACTCGAAACCCGGTGAAAGAGTTGCGCCATTTGTTCGGGGGGGCGTCGTGGCCGAACGACGAGGCGGTGCCGAACTGGCCGTCGCTGAACGACCCTCCCCGCAGCGTCCTAGATTCGTCTGTTGCATCGACTACCGTATCGTAGGGGGAGTTCCATTTGTTGAGGCACCACTCTTCCACGTTCCCGCACATGTCCAGCGCGCCGCAGACCGCCGCTCCATCCGGATACGACCCTACAGGCATTGTCCGCCCAACACGTGCGTCCCATGTGTTCGCGCGGCCTCCTTGCCATTCGCCCCATGGGTACGCCCTCTTCTGAGCTCCTCCCTGAGCCGCCCATTGCCACTCCCACTCCGTCGGCAGTCGCACTTCCCATTCGACCCCGTTCACGCGCAAGCCGCCCGCCGACACATCCGCGTTCTTCGCCTTCAAGCGGGCGTTCAGCCAACGCGTGTAAGCGACGGCCTGGTACCACGAGATGCTCTCGCGTGGAGTATCGGGCTGGTCGTTGCGCTGATCCAGCAACGCGAGTTGGGGCGGTATTTGCGCCGACGGCATGCCGCGCCACCATTCCGGGTTGTTGAACCCATCGGCGGATCGCACGAAGGCGTCGTACTGAGTATTCGTGAGCTCGGTCTTGGCGATATAGAACGGCTCCACGTCGAACGTCGCGCCGTTGCTGAGGGTGATGCCGCCGCCGGGCGTCACCGGCAGGAAGACGATGCCTTCGGACTCGAAAGACGCCAAGCCATCGGCGTTCTCAATGTCCGACAGATCGACGTCGTCTTTGTTTCCTCCACAGGACACCATCAATGGTGCGAGCAGGCCCAGAGCCATCAGTGCGGTGACAACCAGCTGGCGTTTCACTGCTCTGCCCTCCTACCTAAGAGCGCCGGAGATCGTGCTATGTGGTGTGCCGCGCGGCAGAATCCGTACAGCAGCGGCAGTCGGCTCCCGACGGCGCACCGATGAACGACTCCGTGATCGCGTGGATTGACGCGTCGAACTACCTCCTGAAGTTCCGAGCTCGAAACAGTAACGGCGACTACAAGACAGGCGCCGTGGGATTATCGTAGCGGCGTTTCGCTTGCGGAGACGACCGAGACGTGTTCGCCACATAGAGGAAGAAAGGGGCGTCGTCCCGATAGCTCCGCAGGAACCGAACCGCCGCGTCGGTGAAGAGCTCGACGGAGTGCTTGTCCCCGATCCGCTCGGCGCTCTTGGGGTACTGCCCGGTCGGATCGAAGTCATAGACCGGCACGCGGCAGTGGTCGGACATCCCGCCGAAGAAGACTTCGGCTCCGCCGGTGAAGCTCCGGGCGTAGGTCGGGGCGCGGTTGTGCCACTTGCCGACGCCGTAGGTCATGTATCCCGACTCGCGCAGAAGCTGTGGTAGCAGGGGAACGTCGTCCGGCAGCGGGTCCGTCGCGCAGAAGAGCGTCCTTCCCGTCAGGAGCATCGCCCGCGTCGGGATGCACACAGCTCCGACCATCGAGCCCATGACGTGCGCGTGGGTGAACGCGGTTCCCCGCGCCGCCAGCGAATCGAACGCGGGCGTGTGGACGGCGTCGTTGCCCAGGGCGCGGATCGTGTCGAACCGCTGATCGTCGGCGATGAGGAACACGAAGTTGGGGCAGGAACCGCGCGGCATGGGGTCACTCCTGAGCCGCGAGGAACAGAACCGCGTCCCCGGCGACGGGAGCCTGGAACTCGCGTCGGGCTCCGCCGGAGACGCTTCCCGCCGCCTCCGACGCGCCCGTGATCGGATGGATCCACTCGACTGCCCACGCGCCTTCGACGCTGGCGAGGTCGAGCGCGACGCTCCCGCCCGGAGCCCACGCGGCGATCCCGCTGGGTCCAGCGAGGCAGAAGCCGCTCGTGGACAGGTCGGGAGAGGGCGTCATCCCGTCGAGTCGGAGACGCCGTGCAAGCCGCAGCGTTGCGCCCATCGCGAGCCGGATGGAGTCGTCCGAGCGGAATCCCTGCGTGTCGAACGGGTCCATGTAGATGGGGTTCATGCCGGCAAGGAAGCTCTTCCACACCCATGCGGCGTTCCCGCCGATGCCCCACAGATGATCCGTGTCGTTGATGATGACCTTGGAGCCGTCGGCGGCTGGCGGAGCCTCGCGATAGCCGCCTTCGGGATTCGGCGAGACCCAGTCCGCCGGGCTGGCGAACAGCGCCGCGTTGCTCCCGCCGGAATACTGGAACGTCATCCCGACGGGATGCTGGTAGGGTCTGGACGCTTCGCACTCCTTGACGAAGCGGATCACGTGGTACTGCCAGTCCGTCGAGTAGGGCCCCGCCTCGTTGGTGATCTCGTAGAGGACGTTGTCGTACTCGTTGACGGCTTCGACGACGCGCCGGACGTACGCCTCCTGGACCCGCGTGATGGCGGGAACCTCGAGCGTGTGGACTTCGGTTCCGCGCCCGTCGGCGTTCGGGTCGCCGTCGATGCCGTTGACGTTGTTCGCCGGGTGGAAAGGATGCCCGTCCCAGCGCCAGGGCGGCGTCGACTGCTGGACGCCGTGACCCTCGAAGAGCATGACGGCGACGTAGATACCGCGCTCACGGGCTGCGGCGACGCGCGCGCGAAGCCGCTCGAAGTAGGCATCGTCCAGCCGCGTCAGGTCAAACTTCGGCTTGCCGTCG
>VGLH01000115.1 GCA_016866785.1 Candidatus Poribacteria bacterium | reverse complement strand
CTGCCTCAGCCCTGAGGGCGTCGCTGTTGGATCAGTTCCCTAGCAAGTCGGTCGCGTTCATCGTGGGTATGTCCCGAGACAAGGACCACGCGGCATTCGCGCGTGAGCTCGCGCCGGTTGCGTCATCGATCACCGTATCCAGAACCCACGGAAACGCCCGCGCGGCGGAACCCTCGCGACTAGCCGAAGCCTGGGAAGCCTGCGGCTTCGACGTGACGTACGCGGACTCCGTCGCGCACGCCCTCTCACGGCTGGACTCCCATCCAGCCGACCACACGGTCATCTGCGTCACCGGCTCCGTCTTCTTCGTCGGAGAAGCGCTGCAAGGCGTGAATCCGTTGTTCTGCTGCAAGCAATAACGAGGGGAATCGTTCGATGTTGACTCGTCAGGTCTCACACTCGCCGAGTCAGATCGCCGCAGCCGGCGCGTGGCGTCGTCGCGCGGCATGGGGCGTGTCGTTCGCGGTCAGTTCTTTGTGTTCCTCACTCGCCCTCGCGCAGGATGCCGAGGCGGTGGTTTCTTACGGTCGCCCGCCTCTGCCCGGCATCTGGTGGCTGGCGCCGATCGCATCGATCCTTGCGCTTCTGTTCGCCTACGTGTTCTACCGAACCGTGATGAAGCACAGCGAAGGCACGCCGGAAATGGCGGAGATCGCTCAGGCGGTTCGCGAAGGCGCCATGGCGTACCTGCGTCGGCAGTACAAGGTGGTCGGCATCATCTTCGCCGTCCTGTTCGCCTTGTTCGCCTTCATGGCGTATGTGCTCCACGCCCAGAACCAGATCGTCCCGTTCGCGTTCCTGACAGGCGGGTTCTTCTCGGGGCTGTGCGGGTTCTTCGGCATGAAGACGGCAACGAATGCCTCTGCCCGAACCGCCAACGCCGCCCAGCACTCGCTGAACTCCGGTCTGCAGGTCGCGTTCCGAGCCGGCGCGGTCATGGGCTTGGTGGTCGTGGGATTCGCGTTGCTGGACATCACCGGCTGGTTCCTGCTGCTCTATTATGTGTTCCCGCACAGCATCTTCGGCACCGAACCGAACCCCTTGCCGCAGATCACGGTCATCATGCTCAGCTTCGGCATGGGCGCATCGACGCAGGCGTTGTTCGCTCGCGTCGGCGGCGGCATCTACACGAAGGCGGCGGACGTCGGCGCGGACATCGTCGGCAAGGTCGAGGCGGGCATCCCAGAGGACGATCCGCGAAACGCCGCGACGATCGCGGACAACGTCGGCGACAACGTCGGCGACGTCGCCGGCATGGGAGCCGACCTCTACGAGTCCTATGCCGGATCCATCCTCGCCACGGCAGCGCTGGGGGTCTCCGCCGTTTCGGTGAACCCCGACTGGACGGGGGCGCAAGAGATGGACATGCAGCTCCGTTTCCTGGCGGCTCCGATGGTCCTTGCCGCCGTCGGGACGGTGCTGTCGATTCTTGGCATCTACATCGTGCGCACGCGCGAGGATGCCAAGATGCGCGACCTGCTGAACGCGCTGTCGCGGAGCATCAACCTCAGTTCCATCGCCATCGCGATCGTCGCCATCCCGATCCTGTCGGTGCTGGGCATCCCGTCCGTGTGGCGGATGTGGGGCGCCATCGTCGCGGGTCTCGTCGCTGGCGTGGTCATCGGCAAGGCGACGGAGTACTACACGTCCCACGAGTACAAGCCCACGCGCGGCATATCAGGGCATTCGCTGACAGGTCCGGCGACGGTCATCATCGACGGTCTCGCCGTCGGGATGATGTCAACGGCGATACCCGTCGTGACGATCATCGCAGCCATCGTCATCGCCTACTACCTGCCCGGTGGCGGTCAACAGCCGCTCATGGGGCTCTATGGAATCGGATTGGCGGCGGTCGCCATGCTCTCGACGCTTGGGCTGACCCTTGCCACGGACGCCTACGGGCCCATCGCGGACAACGCCGGCGGCAACGCGGAGATGGCGGGTCTGGGCCCGAACGTTCGCCAGCGCACTGACCAGTTGGACGCTCTGGGGAACACGACGGCAGCCACTGGCAAGGGGTTCGCAATCGGCTCGGCGGCGCTGACCGCGATGGCGCTGCTCGCGTCGTATCTCGAAGAGATACGATTCGGCATGGCGCATCTGGCGGGTCTCAAGGAGATCGTCGTCGATGGGACCGCGATCCCCACGATGAAAGCCACCATCGCCAACTTCATGGACTACTACAACGTCACGCTGATGAACCCCAATGTCCTCATCGGGCTCTTCGTCGGCGCCGTGATGGCGTTCTTCTTCTGCGCCCTCACGATGAAAGCCGTCGGACGCGCAGCGGGCGCGATGGTGGACGAGGTGCGCCGCCAGTTCCGCGAGAAGCCGGGCATCATGCAGCGAACCGAGAAGCCGGACTACGCGACCTGCGTCGCGATCTCGACGGCGGGCGCGCAGCGCGAGATGATCGTGCCGTCGCTTCTGGCGATCATCGTTCCCGTCGCCATGGGGCTGCTGTTCAGCGTTCCGGGGGTTCTCGGCTTACTGGCAGGCGCGCTCGCAACCGGGTTCGTACTCGCGGTCATGATGGCGAATGCCGGCGGCGCGTGGGACAACGCCAAGAAGTACATCGAGGAAGGCAACCACGGAGGCAAGGGCTCGGATGCCCATAAGGCGGCGGTCGTCGGCGACACGGTGGGCGACCCGTTCAAGGACACGTCGGGTCCGTCGCTGAACATCTTGATCAAGCTGATGTCGATGGTCTCCATCGTCTTCGCCGGCTTGATCGCCAAGTTCGCTGGCATCGGCGGGCTTCTGTCCGCTCTGCTGGGGTGATCGGACAGACAGGACCGAACCAACGGCGGCGCGCGGTAACGCGCGCCGTTCGTCGTGCTCGGAGCCGGACTAGAGCGACGCGGTCAGGTTGGTTCCCGAGTCGGGATCGAACAGGTGAGCGCGCGCCATGTCGATGCGAGCCGAGACGGTCGCGCCCACGGTCGGCGTGCGTTCCGCCTCCGCTTTGGCGACCAAGGTCGTCTCGCCCGCGGACAGGTAGACGACCGTCTCGCTTCCGAGCGGCTCCACCACCTCGACCCGGCACGGCATCGCGGGTGAATCGCCGGCGTCGCCGACACGGACATGTTCGGGACGGATGCCCAGGACGACGGGTCCGTCAGGACGAGGGGCGGTCATGGCAGCATGGGGCTCCGCCAACGGCAGAGCCAGCCCCTTTCCACGGAACTGGCGGTGCGTGCCATCCTGCAGCAGCTCGCCCTCCACGAAGTTCATCGCCGGGCTCCCGATGAATCCGGCGACGAACCGATTCGCTGGGCTCGCATACAGCCGCAACGGTCCGTCCATCTGCTGGATGACGCCCTCGTTCATGACGACGATGCGGTCGCCCATCGTCATCGCTTCGGTCTGGTCATGGGTCACGTAGATCATCGTCGCCGCGAGACGCGTATGCAGCTTGCTGATCTCCGCCCGCATCTGGACGCGGAGCTTCGCGTCGAGGTTGCTCAACGGCTCGTCGAAGAGGAACACCTTCGGGTGTCTCACGATGGCGCGCCCCACGGCGACCCGCTGGCGCTCGCCTCCCGACAGAGCGCGCGGCTTGCGATCCAGCAGGTGCTCGATGCCCAGAATCGCCGCCGCTTCGCGCACTCGCTCGGCGATCTCAGCCTTGGGAACGCGCCTCAGCTTGAGCCCGAACGCCATATTCTGGAAGCAGGTCATGTGCGGATAGAGGGCGTAGTTCTGAAAGACCATCGCGATGTCCCGATCCTTCGGCGGCACGTCGTTGACACGACGCTCGTCGATGAAGACATCGCCACGAGTCGCGTCTTCGAGACCGGCGATGATGCGCAGCGTCGTCGACTTGCCGCACCCCGACGGGCCGACCAAGACGACGAACTCCTGGTCCTGAACTTGGAAGGACGCATCGCAGACAGCGGCAACGCCGCCGGCGTACTCCTTCGTCACGCCAACCAGCCGGACGGTCGCCATGGTGCGCCTAGTCTCTTGCGAAGGCGAGAAGACGCCGCACAAGTGGGGCGACGTCGAACCTGGAAGCTGCGAGGTCCGCGTACCGAACGTCGTCGAGAACCGTCTCGGGCCGGGAGCTCTCGACGACCGTGACGTCCGTCCGAGGCAGGTGCTGCGGGATCGCCTCCCCGCCATCCGACTCGGTGACGAGCAGAACCGATGCCAGACCGGCCTCGGAGTGTCGGCGAGCCTCGCGCAGGGCTCGCGCCCGAGCGCGTTGGTCAAGATCGGTCTCGCCTACGGCTTCTGGGGCTTCCGACCAGCAGACCAGCACCGGCAGCGATTCTTCGACTGCGGCTGCGTAGATGTCGCCGAGCGCGTCGAGCTCCGACGGCGACGGCGCGAGTTCGGGCCGTTCGTGGTCAGCCACGACGATCACACAGGCGATGCGGTCGAGCGTGATCGTGCCGCACACCCAGCCAGGCATCTCATGCCGACAGGCAGCCGAGCCGTCGTCCCCAAGCTGCGCGACGCGTTCCATAGCAGTCAACGGATAGTGGTACCGGCAGTGCGGGCAGACCTTCGCGTGCCGGTTGAGTTCCCGGGCGAAGGTCGTCTCCTTGCACGAAGGACACTTGAGCCAGAGCCCTTCTGGGATCGCCTTGCGGTCGCGCGACGTGATCGCCGCCGGTCGGATGGGTATGACCTTAGCCACTCGACCCCTCTCCCGCCTTCGGGTTCGCCGCGTCGCCCTCGCCGTCCGCCACGGCGAGCGCCTTCAACGCGCTGGCTTCGCCGTCGCAGATGGGCAGCAGGTGTTCGATCCGCGCAACCGTCAGGAGCCGCCGGATGTGCTCGTGCGGATTCACGAGAACCATTTTCCCGCCGCGCTCCGCGGTTGCGATCTGCGCTCGCACAAGCGCTCCCAACCCGGAGCTGTCCAGGAACTGCGTATCGGACAGATCGAACGCCAGCCTCAGAGCGCGTTCGTCCGCGAGTCGCTCCACGAGCCGTGATACGTAAGCTCGGAGCTCCTGGCTGCTGTCGCCGACCACCTTGCCGCTGATCGCCACAATCGTGGCACCCGCGCTCCGACGCTCGGTGACCTGCATGCGTCATCCCATCTGGAGGAGCCCGCGCTGACACGGGAGATGATCAGGTCGTGAGGTAGGCGACCGCGTCGCAAACCGTGCCAAACGGCGGGAACAAGTGGTCGAGCTTCGTCAGACGGAACAGGCGCTCCTCTGACGATCCGCTGGTCACGACGACCGCGACCCTCGGCTTCGCCTTCGACGTCACGATGTCGGAGTAGATTGCCATCAGTGAGCCGATGCCAGCGGAGTCGATTTGGTTGACCAGGGTCATGTCGATCACGATATGCGCGGATGACCCGATCAGCTCGAGAACTCGCTTGAATTCCTTGCGCAGTGCCGGCACGTCCGTGTTGACGAGCCCGCCTTCGATGCCGAAAACGATGCAGCCGGGCGCTCTTCGATAGCGGATCACCATGTTCGCGCCTTACGACAGTCGCGGACCCTCCGGGCGAGACCGGCTGACGAATGGACACCCGGAGCGGTGCACACCCCGCTGAACAGCGAAACTAGGACGAGAGACTCGCGACCGCCGCGGCTTCGTCGGGGAACTGCTCGAAAAGCTGCGCCAGTTTGGCGAGCGTCAAGAGCTTCTGGATGTTGGCGCTCGCTCTCATGATGCCGATCCGGCCCTTCTTCTGCTGAACATGCGTATAGGCGTTCACCAGTGCGCCCAGGGCGGAACTGTCCATCATACCCGTGCCTTCCAGATCGACGAGGATCCGCACCTTGTCGGCGCCCAACTCGATGGCTTTCTGAAAGGCTTCGCGCAACTTCATGCCATCGGGACCGATGACGTTGCCTTTGAGATTGAAGATGATCACGTGCCCGCTACGTCGGAACGTCAAGTCCACAAGATGCCTCCTGATTGCGAAGGGGTATCGCTCAGCCGTGCCATCCGCGGGCGCTCTGGTACCCGCCACCGCACACCGAATGCCTCGGCTCCACTTACTCCTTGGGGACGGACTTAACCATTGTCAGTTCGGTGCCGTCATCGTTGTACGACACCTCGTCCATGTAGGCGCGTATCATCAACAGGCCCCGACCGTGATCTCGGAACAGATTGTCGCCCGACAGGGGGTCGGCGACTGCTTGAGGATTGAAGCCAACCCCTTCATCCTTGACGACGACCTTGAGGGTCGTACTGTCGAACTCGACGCGCACGTGAACGCGCTTGTTCGTGTCGTACTTGTTCCCGTGCTTCACTGCATTCATGCACCCCTCGATGATGGACACACTGATCATCTCGACGACGTCGCTCTCAAACCCCATATCCTGAGCGATATGAGTCACGACGGCGTCCACCACCGACATCATGGCGACGTCCGTGGGCAGATTCAGGATCACATCGCGGAGTGCCTGCGGGTTTTCGCTTGCAGTTGTCAGGTCGGACAAGAGCGCTCCTTTCAGAGATACTCGCCTGTCAAGCTGTCACCTGGATCGCGACGACCGTCAAATCGTCTGACCGCTGGCTCGTGCCGCTGAACTCTGTCAACCGCAGCCGAACTGTATCACAGATCGCATCCGCGGGCAAACGCGCCAACTCCATCGTCAGGTCGCCCAGCCGACCGTCGCCGAATAGCTCGCCGGAGGGGTTCTCCGCCTCCGTCAGTCCGTCCGTGTATACGACGATCAGGTCGCCGGGATCCAGCTCGACAGTTCCATAGACGTACTCCGCCAGCTCGAACACGCCCACCAGCATGCCGCCGGCAGTGAGCCTCACCGCGTCGGATCGGTTCGCATTCACAAGCAGCGGATGGCAGTGCCCGCCGTTTGCGTAGGTGAAGGTCCGCTCACGAGGATCGATGACGCCGTAGACCATCGTCGCGAAGAGGTCCGGTTCCGTCTCAGCAGCGAGAAAGTCGTTGATCCGCTTGATGACGCGCGCTGGCGTCGGTTCCTCCCGCGCCACAATGCGCAGAACCGTCCGCACCATGACCATCAGCAACGCCGCAGGAATGCCCTTGCCTCGGATATCGGCGATGGCAACCCCTACCTTGTCATCGTCGAGCGGGATGAAGTCGTAGAAATCCCCGCCGACGTCCAGACTGCTCTGCAGCATTCCGACAACGCGCATCCCTGGGAGTCGCGGCTCTTCGCGCGGCAGCAGACCCAGTTGGATCTGCGCCGCTGCCTCCAGGTGACGCGCCAACTGTTCGATGGCGTTGGACCACTCGCCGTGAGCCCCCATCAGCGGGTTCGAATAGGACACTCGACGCGACCGCGAGAGCTGCGCGAGGACACGCGATACGAGCGCATCCGGCTCGAACGGCTTGGTGATGTAGTCGTCGGCTCCGGAACTGAGCCCGCGCAGCTTGTCCGCGATCTGGACGCGAGCGGTGAGCAGGATGATGGGCGTCCCGCTGGTGCGCTCGTCGGCGCGCAGGGCTTCCATCGTCTCGAATCCGTCCATGCCCGGCATGCTCAGATCGAGCAGCACGAGGTCGGGGCTCGACGTTCGCGCGACCTCCAGAGCTTCGATGCCGTTCCGGGCGGTGAGAACGTCGAACTCCTCGGATCGCAATGTGAGCTCGATGAGATCGAGGATGTCCGGTTCGTCGTCCACGACGAGAATACGCTCGCGCATGGTCAGATCACCCTTGCGGGCAGTTGCGGGTATCCGGTCCCGATCGCGCCGGTCCGCCTATGCCGGCCTCGTGGCTCGGCTTCGGCGGGAAGCCTGACGACTGGGATCCGCCACCGGCAGCACGAAGCGGAAGTCGCTGCCCTTGCCCAGTTCGCTGTCTACCCAGATGTGACCCTCGTGTGCCTCCACGATGCTCTTGGCAATCGCCAGCCCCAACCCCGTTCCGCCCTGATGCCGCGTATGGACGCTACTCACCTGGTGGAACTTGTCGAAGATCTTCTGCCGTTCCTCCGACGGAATCCCCTGACCGTTGTCGATCACTTGAATCGAAACGAGGTTCCCCTCCCGCCGTATCCGTACCCTCACTTGGCCGCCTTCGGGCGTGAACTTGACGGCATTCGTCAGCAGGTTCGTCAATACCTGCCCGATGCGTTCGGCGTCGCCCAAGACATCGGGAACGCCTTCCTCGCACTCGAACGCCAACTCGATGCCACGACCGTCCGACAGTTGGCGGATATCGTCCAGCCGCTGACGAGCCACGTCAACGACCGACATCGGTTCGAGCCGCACCTCCAGACGTCCCGACTCGATCCTCGAAAGGTCGAGCAGGTCGCCGATCAGGTTCGAAAGCCGCAGCGCCTGCCGCTCGATGCGCACCAGCTTGTCGCGTACCGAGTCCGGCACGGCTCCCGTCTTCCCGTCGAGCATCAGACGCGTGTATCCGTAGATCGACGTCAGCGGCGTCCGCAGCTCGTGGGACACGAGGGCGACGAAGTCGGACTTCATCTCCTCGATCTCCTTCTCGCGCGTCACGTCGTCGAGCACGAAGACGGTTCCCATGCGCGCGCCATCCTCGGATAGGACGGGACTGTCCACGATGCGAAGCGCCACGGTCGATTCGCCCCGAGCGACCGTCGCCGAACGCGACGATGCACGTCCCGTCGCCGGGCGGGCGCGCATATCCGGGAAGATGTCGGCAACCGCCTCCGGGCTCAGGACGTCGTCGATCACCTTGCCTGTGGTATCCAGCTCGATGCCCAAGAGGTACTCGGCTGCGGGGTTCACCAGCACGATCCGCCGGTCCAGGTTCAGGTAGACGATGCCCTCCGCGACGCTGTTGAGCACCGAGCTGAGCTTCTTCTCCTCGTCGGTCAGGCGAGAGAGCGTTTCCTGAACGGTGCGCGACATCGCGTTGAACTCATCGACCAGCACGCCGATCTCGTTGCTCATGGTAACCGGAATCGCGTGCTGCAGGTCGCCGCGACGGATCGCCTGCACGGCGTCGGTGATCTGTCGGATGGGTCTCACGAGCCGACGCGCGAACAGCACGGACGCCACGACAAGGACCGCCATCGACAGCCCCGTCGCCCACAGCACGCGCTCCCGCAGAGCCTGTGCGGGCGTGAAGGCAACGCGCGTCGGCTGCGACACGACGACCGACCACGGCAGGACCGACGACGACCGCCGGAACCCGTACACGCGCTCGACCCCGGTCGCGTCTTCCTCGACCGTGTACTTGGGCAGAGGAGCCATCTGGGTCGACGCCATGGCGACTTGTGCCGCCTCCGGGAAGAACGCTCCGCTCTTCTTGACGGTCACGCTGACCGCCAGCGGCGAGCGCAGTCCATGCCGCAGGATCAGCGATTGCTTGACGGTCTCGGCTAAGCCCGTCATCGTCTGGCGCGCGGTGGAGAGCACCCCGACCGGTTCCACCGTCAGCGAGTCGGCAACGACCATGGCGTCGCCGTCGAAGTCCTCGTGCCCCTCGACGTGGACCCACACCCAGTCGCCGTCTCCGAGCGTCGCCCACTGGTCGTCGGAGCGCGCGACGACGTAGAGCGCTCCATCGTCCGCGTCGCGGCCTAGGATCGTGACATCTCGTCCCGAGTCGCTGGAGACCGCATCGAGGCTTGCCGACCTCACGACCTCGGCGAGACTTGGGATCGGCAACCAGACGTGGATCCCACCAACGATCTCGTCTCGGTCCCACACAGGCGCTGAGAGCGCGACCCACACAGCCGGAATCGTCCGGTCATAACTCGTCTTGCCGACCACGAAGCGGCCCTTCTGTACGGCTGCGCGCCACCAGGAGGCTTGAATATCGAACGGATGCGTCGGGTGGCTCGATGTAAAGAGCAGTCCACGTCGATCCGCGACGACGAAGAAGGCGCTCGGAGGCAGAGCGGCGACCAGCCGACGTGTGACGGCATCGACCTCCGAAGGTTCCATCGACCTGCCGTAGGCGCTCCATCGCGCGGCGAGTTCTTGCGGGTCTCGCCGCAACATCTCGACGAGATGGGGGCGCACATCGCGCGCAAGCTGGAACACCTGCTGGCGATACGGTTCCACGGCTGCCGTGGCGCGAGCCATGGTCTCGTCGGCGACTTCCGTCAGGTGGGAACCGATGGTCGATTCCAGCGATGCCCGGCTCTGTGAGTAAAGCCCGAACGTCGGCAGGAAGACGACGACGACGACCGGAATGGCGCTAGCCAACAGCAGCATGACGACCAACTGGCTGTTGAGACTCGCGAGCCACCGGCGGCTGGACGCGATGCCTCCCCGAGTTCCCGCGTCGTGTCGATCAGGTGGGGTGCTCACGTGCCGGGATCCCAGGCGCCGCGCGACCTCGGGCGCGCCACGCATCAGACGTGGCTGAGGGCGGCTTCGGCTGTCGGGTAGATGTCGATGACGCTATCGAGGCGAGTCGTGTGGAGCACTTGCCGCACGATCCGGTTGGGATTCGCGAGCACGAGACGTCCTCCCGCGCGCTGAATCGACACGAACGCCCCCACGATGACGCCGACCGCCGCGCTGTCGACACGTGTCACAGCGGACATGTCGACGACGACGCGCGGAGCCTCTCCGCTGGCGGCGCGTGTCAGTTCCTCGCGCAGTCGGTGGGCGACCTGGTGATCCAAGCGCCCGTCGAGTGGCACGACCCGTGCCTCGAACTGAGTCTGCGTGGCAACGCTCCTCACGTACGGCGCGCGACCCGAATCCTGCCCGCACCATACTAACCTCGGACGCTGGGCGACTCAACCAGCACGACCTGCCCCAACGGCCTCTCGGAGAACCGTACGATGGCGAATGCTCTGGCAGGTGCGACGCGTTCATCCGTGAGGAACCGCACAGACAGCGACGGCTCCGATTCTGCGACCTGCACCGCGTCTGCCTCGAGCGATGGGCGCGTGTAGGCGATCAGTCTACCCTCCGGCGCGACCAGCTCGGAAGCGCACCAAACCAACCACGGTAGCGAGGCTGTGAACCGAGACAGCACCACGTCGAAGCCATGTTGCCACATATTCGGCACGTCTCCCGGTTCCAGGCGCAGTTGTGCGATCTGGACGTTACCCAGCCGCATCGAGGCGGCGGCGTGATGGAGGAACGCCACCTTCTTGGCGTTCGGCTCGAAGAGGACGACCTGCGCGTCCTCCCGCAGGATCGCGACCGGCACGCCGGGGAAGCCGGCTCCTGTGCCCACGTCGGCGACCCTCACGCTCCCAGCCGGAATGTGCGCCAGGCAGAGCGCCGAATCGACGAAGTGCCGCTCGACGATCTCAGATACGCCTGTGACGGCGGTGAGGTTCACTTTGCCCCGCCATCGCTCCAACAGTCGGGAACACGTCTCGAACGCCTGCGCCTGGCTCTCGTCGATGTCCACACCAATGCTTTGGAGCCGGGATCGGGTCAGGTCGGCGACCGACACGTCACCGGATCGCTTGCGTGTGGAGGTAGCGGAGGACGACATCGCCCACCTTCCGCAGGCTGTCAGCGGAGCACTTGTCCGGCGTGTCCGCCAGCGTGTGCCAATGAGGGTAGTCGAAGTCGATCAGGTTGATGGTCGGAATGCCGGCGGCGATGAGCGGCACGTGGTCGTCGAGGATCGCCCCTCCAGCCTCCCGACGGAACTCCTTCACGCCCATCGATTCGGCGACATCCCACACGGCGCGGACCATTTCCGCCGCGGCATCCCACGAGTGGATTTCGACGGGTATCGAGAGGTCGGCGTCGCCGACCATGTCGAGCAGAATGCCTCGTCGCGGCTTCCACGGAAGCGGATTCTTGGCGTAGTGCTTGGAGCCCAGGAACATCTCGTCGGACGTCTTCCCCCAGTCCTCCCCGTCGAACAGCACGATGGCGACGGGAACCGGGGGCGGCACGTCGTGCAGCGAACGAGCGATCTCCAGGAGAACCGCGACGCCCGAAGCGCCGTCGTTCGCTCCTGGAATGGGGCGTTTCGCTCGCGCGGGGTCCTTCTCCTGATCGGCGAACGGGCGCGTGTCCCAATGCGCGCACAGCAGCAGACCCGGTTCCGAGCCAGTCCCGAACGACGCGACGACGTTGCTCATCGCGACGTCACCATGCCGGAAGCTCTGCACGGACACCTTCGACGCGAACTGACGCAACGTGTCAACGAGGTAGGTCCGGGTCCGCTCGTGGCTCGCCGTGCCGGGGACCCTGGGTCCGAAGGCGACCTGTTTGCGCAGGTGGTCCATGGCTCGAGCGCCATCGATGCGCGGTATCGACTGCGCGAAGCCGCCAGCGGCAAGGCAGAACAGACAGCAGGCGAGGAGGACCCGAGCGCTAGTCGAGGTCATTCCGACCCTCCAGCGCGCGGCTCAGCGTGATCTCGTCGACGAAGTCGAGATCGCTTCCCACCGGCACGCCGAACGCGATCTGCGTCATGCGCAGGTCCATGCCCTGAAGTCGGCGTTGGAGATAGGTCACCGTCGCGTTGCCCTCGACACTGGGACTGAGCGCGAAGATCACTTCGCGAACGCCCGATCCGTCGATCCGGGAGACGAGCTCCCCGATCCGCAGGTCATCGGGGCGCACCCGGTTCAGAGCGCTCAGAACGCCGCCGAGAACATGGTACATGCCTCGGTAGGCTCCGGTTCGCTCGAAGGCGGGTATGTCGTCGGCGTCTTCGACGACGCAGATCGTCGAGGCGTCCCGCGTGGCGCTCGTGCAGATGACGCAGGGGTCCGTGCCGCGCTCGGTGATGTTGCCGCAGGTGGTGCAATGCGTCAGCGCGTCGTGGATCGTGGCGATGCTCTCGCCGAGACGGCGCACTTCCGCCGCTGGCTGCCGAAGCATGTGGTAGGCGAGCCGTTGGGCGCTCTTGGGCCCAATGCCCGGGAGCTTCTGCAGCTCAGCCAAGAGCCGAACGAGACTGTCCGGATGGTAGCGCAAGGGTCTGCTCCGTCTGTGCGTCGAGCGCCGTCGGACGCCACGATGATAGCCGTCGGCAAGTGACGGATCAACGCACCCGGTTGCGACGCTTGACTCGACATGATGACGGCGATACCGTTCCAGCGTCGTATGCGCCCGTAGCTCAGGGGATAGAGCAAGTGACTTCTAATCACTAGGCCGCAGGTTCGAATCCTGCCGGGCGTGCCAACCTAAACACCCGCAGAACCGCATGAACACTGCATCGGCGGGTTCCTATTTCGACCGACCCCGACCCTCAGAATCCTTGCGTATTGCCCTGAAATGCCTTTGAACGCCCCCATACGGCGCCATTTTGGGCAAGGTTTGGGCAACGGCGCTGCCGCGCAATCGCAGCGACGGCGCGGCTTCGCGCGCAAGGGAGGGGTTCGGCATGGCAAGGGGCAAGCGGCAAGCGATTGTGGCGCTTCCCTACCGACAGACATCGGGGCTGTTCCTGAAAGGCGGGCAATACTTCGCCGACGTGCGAACCGACGACGGACGACGGTTCCGGCGACGCTTCGGCGCGGACAGGACGCGCGC
>VGLH01000114.1 GCA_016866785.1 Candidatus Poribacteria bacterium | reverse complement strand
TGTAGTAGAACGGTCCGGGTCGCATCCTTAACTTGAGGAGAGACGACAGACCATGGCTGTTGATGCGCTCCCCGAAGGCGAAGACAAGCGCTTCGAGGACGGCGTGTTGTCCCAGATCGGGGCGATCCGCCGCATCGGAGTTCGTCTGCTCAGGAGCCGCCAGGACCTCGACGACTTCACGCAGGAGGTCGTGCTCTGCGTGTTCGCTCATCGGGCTGACCTGCGCGACGAGCGCTGCCTGCCGTCGTACGTGTGGACGGTGGCGACGAACACCGCGCGGATGTGGAACCGGAAGCAGCATCCGATCCTGATGGCGACCCTTCCAGACAGGCCCGTAGACGAGCCCTCAGCCTTCGAACGCATCGCATCCGAGGAAAGCCGACAGACTCTCTCCACGGCGCTACGAACGCTCCGACCGGCAGACGAGCTCCTGCTTCGCTCGTTCTACTTCGCGGAGGACACCTACGCGGAACTCGAACGGCGCTGTGGGCTCTCGCAGAAGGCGTTGAGCGTCCGCTTGACACGCGCGCGCCAACGTCTGCGCGGATGCCTGTCCGCGCTCTTGTCTGCGGTATGGGCGTTCCTGTTCCCCGCTCGGCGTGCGCGAGCGTTCGGCGAGCTCTCAGGAGGGATGATGACGATGCGACCCGCAATGGTATTGACCGCGTGTCTCATGGTTGCCGGGGGTGTGGGAGTCGGGCGGTACGTGGCGGCGGAACCGGAAGCCCCGCCGGTTGCGATCGAAGACGTTCTGCCAGTCGAGCTGGTGCAGGCGGGTGGAGGCGTCGCGGAGAAGCCGTCACCGTTGGTGGCGCAGTTGCCCGCCGCGCCGATGCAAGCGTTGCTCGAAGGGAAGTGGACGCAGAAGGCGGATATGCTCGAACCGAGAAACGGCGCAGCCTCTGCTGTGGTCAACGGACGTCTGCTCGTTTTCGGGGGTGCGACCTGGGGGGTGGAGCACGCAACGGTTCGGGAGTACGACCCAGCGGCGGACACGTGGGTCCAAAAAAGAACATGCCCGAGGCGTCGTTCGGAGGGGTTGCATGCACGATTGACGGCAAGGTGTACGTTGTGGACGGCATCAGGGTCCAGGAGTACGACCCAGCCAACGACCAATGGACGAAGCGAACGCGGGTGCCCACCGCCCGCTACAGCAGTGCAGCGGCATCAGTGGGAGGCGAGCTCTATGTCATCGGCGGCGAACTGGCAAATGGCGTAGGGATCGTCCCAATGGTCGAGGCATACAACCCGAAGACGGACACCTGGACCAAAAAGGCGGACATGCCGACGGCGAGGTACTACGCATCGGCGAGCGTAGTAGATGGAAGGGTCTACGTTGTCGGCGGGATGACCAAGGGAGCCCTCTTAGGAATGGTCGAGGAATACGATCCCAAGACCGACTCATGGGAGCGGAAGGCAGACATGCCTACGCATCGGTGGGCCCTCGCCACATGCTCGGCCGGCGGCAAGCTCTATGCCATCGGCGGCGGACGTTTCGGTCAGGACAAATCGGCGGCTGTTGAGGAATACGATCCAGCGACCGACACGTGGACGCAGGGGCCCGATCTGCCGACGCCGCGATGGGGGCTTACGACGAGCGTTCTGGAGGGTACGATCTATGCGGTCGGTGGGATCAGCGCCGGCAACGCCTTCCTAGCCACCGTCGAGGCGCTCGATACCGGCTTCCGCGAGGAACCACGAGCCGTGTCCCCCGCCGGGAAGCTCCCGTCCACGTGGGGCGAACAGAAGACGAACTAACCCAAGCGGCGGCGACCGCCGTCCAGCCGGAAGAACGCTCGCGCGTTCGCCGTCGTCTGCGCGGCGACGTCCTCGATGCTTATCCGCCGCACGTCGGCGGTGCGCTCCGCCGTCGCGCGGACATAGGCGGGCTCGTTCCGCTTGCCGCGCTTGGGCTGCGGAGCCAGCCACGGCGCGTCCGTCTCGATCACGAACCGATCCGCCGGCAATCGCCGCACGACCTCGCGCAGGGCTTCCGACTTCGGGTAGGTCACCGGACCTCCGATCCCGAAGCAACATCCCAACGCCAGCGCCCGCTCCGCCGCCGCCCAGTCCGCGCTGAAGCAGTGAAGCAGACACGATACGCCCTCGGCGTCCGATTCGAGGATGCGCAGCAGGTCGTCCGTCGCGTCGCGGTTGTGGATGATCAGCGGCAGGTTTGTCTCGCGGGCGAGGGCGATCTGCCCCAGGAACGCCTCCGCCTGACGGTCGCGCGGCGACAGGTCGCGATAGTAGTCGAGTCCCGCTTCTCCGACCGCAACGACCTTCGGGTGTTCCGCCAGCTTCGCGAGCTCGTCGCGCAGGGCAGAGCTCCAGTCGCGCGCGTCGTGCGGATGAAGCCCGACCGTCGCGTAGCAGTCGTCGTGCCGCTCCGCGAGCCGGATCGCCTTCCGCGACGTGTCCAGGCTGAACCCGACGTTCAGGATCGTCGTCACGCCGGCGTCCCGCGCCCGGTCGAGCGTCTCGTCCCGATCCGCGTCGAAGTCCCGTATCTGGACGTGCGCGTGCGTGTCGAACAGCCCCGCCATCAGCGGACTTTGGAGCCGCTGGCGATGGGACGGTCGAACTCGGCGACGCACAAGCCGCCGTCGTCGGACGCGGCGAGCAGCATCCCCTGCGACTCGACCCCGAACACCTTCCGAGGCGCGAGGTTCGCGACGATGGCGATCCGCTTGCCGACGATCTGGTCCGGCGCGTAGTGCTGGGCGATTCCCGCGACGATCTGCCTCTCCTCGTCGCCGACGCGCACGCGCAGCTTCAGCAGCTTGTCCGACTTGGGAACCGGCTCCGCCGACAGCACTTCGGCGAGCCGCAGGTCCACCTTGGCGAAGTCGTCGATCTGGATCGTGTCGGCGACGGGTTCCGACTTCATGGCAGGTTCCGCCGCCGGGGCGGGCTCCTCCTTGAGGTCGATGCGCGGGAACACGGGAGCGATGTCGCCCAGCGGCGCGTCGGATCGAAGCCCTCCCCACGTCAGCGAAGCGATGTCCTGTGGCGGGTCGGCGTCCGTGATGCCCAACTGCGCCTGGATGCGGGCGGCTGAGGTCGGCATCGCTGGCGTCACCATGACCGCCGCCCAGCGGACCGCCTCCAGGGCGTGGTAGAGAACCGCCGCGAGCCGT
Organism: Candidatus Poribacteria bacterium; assembly: GCA_016866785.1. Classification (NCBI taxonomy): domain Bacteria; phylum Candidatus Poribacteria; species Candidatus Poribacteria bacterium. Next base: position 10,307 of record VGLH01000114.1, on the reverse strand, counting down.
TCCGTCTGCCCGTCGCGCGCGAGCGTCCAGGGAGCCGTGTCGGCGACGTACTTGTTCGCCGCGCGGACAAGCGCCATCGCCTGCTCCAAGGCGGCGTGGATCGCGTGCCGATCCATCAGGGCGACATACTCGACACGGCATCGCTCCGCGAACTCCGCGAGCTCGCGGTCAGCGGCGTCCGGCGTTCCGCGCGGGGGCGTCTTGCCGTCGAAGTTGCGCGTCGAGAGGTTCAGCGTGCGGTTCAGCAGGTTCCCGAGGTCGTTGGCGAGATCGGCGTTGTAGCGGGCGACGAACGCCTCCCACGAAAAGTCGCCGTCCTGCCCGAACGGAATCTCGCGGACGAGGAAGAACCGGATCGCGTCGGCTCCGTACTCCTGCACCGCCTGGACGGGATCGACGTAGATGCCGCGCGACTTGCTCATCTTCGCGCCCTTGAGGGTCACGAAGCCGTGTCCGAAGACCTTCGCAGGAGCCGGTAGGCCCGCGCTCCAAAGCATCGTGGGCCAGTAGATGCAGTGGAACCGCGTGATGTCCTTGCCGATGACGTGCAGATCGCAGGGCCAGTACTTCTCGAACTTCTCCATGTCGTCGGGGAAGCCCGCGCCGGTCGCGTAGTTGATGACCGCGTCGAACCACACGTAGATGACCTGCGACTCATCGACGGGCGTCGGGATGCCCCACTTCATCGACGCGCGCGTGATGCTGAAATCCTTCAGCCCCCGGCGGATGAAGGCGACGATCTCGTTGCGGCGCGACTCCGGCTCGATGAACCCTGGGTTCTCCTCGATGTGCTTCAGCAGCCGATCCTGGTACTTCGACAGGGAGAAGAAGTAGTTCTCCTCGGACAGCCATTCGCACTTCATCTCGTGGACGGGGCAGAGCGCCTCGGCGTTCAGGTCTTCCTCTTCGTAGAACGCCTCGCACGACGTGCAGTAGAAGCCTTCGTAGACGTTCTTATAGATGTCGCCGTTGTCGTAGGCGCGTTGGAAGAACCCGCGCGAGGCGCGCTTGTGGCGGTCCTCGGTCGTGCGGATGAAGTCGTCGTAGGAGATGTTCAGCGCGTCCCAGGTCTTGCGCCATTCCGCCGACATCTTCGTGACGTACTCCTGCGGCGGGATGCCGAGCTCGCGCGCCTTGCGCTCGTTGTTGAGCGAGTTCTCGTCGGTTCCCGTCAGGAACAGGACGTCGTATCCGGCGAGCCGGCGGTAACGGGCGATGACGTCCGTCGCGACGAGCTCGTAGGAGTGCCCCAGGTGCGGCAGGGCGTTCACGTACGGAATGGCGGTCGTCAGGTAGAACTTCGGTTTCACGCGCTCAATATCCTTGTCTGCATGGAACTGCCATGGTTGCTCGGCGCGAGCCCGTGCACTCGATCAGGCGCGGGCACTTGGGTCCTCCACAGCAAGCGCTTCGGCTCCGGCTGCTGTGTTCAGCGCCTCGTCCGATGACACCAGAGCCGCCAACTGGATCCCAAGCATCCGGCACGCGTTACTTGCTTCGATGGCCGACGCAAGCTGTACAGCATCGTAGGCCCGGAGACCGTATCTCTCAGCCACATCCATGGCTCGATCAGCCACGTCCGGGCGGAGTTCGATCACTCGATACTGACGAACGAGGTCGTACCGGAACCGCTCAAGGCACATCCTAGCGTCAGCGTCCGAGAGGAACCGTCCGCGATGCAGCCGCGCGATGGCGGAAACGACTTCGACCCCAGCAACGCGAGAGACGTAGACCACATTGCCACGCGCTGGGTCTGTTGCAGAGAGGACCCAGTCGCTGCCTTTCTCTTGGACATAGCGCTTTACCAATCCGCTGCTATCGAAGAAGTAGACGCGCATCAGCGCCGCTCTTCGACGATCAGTTCGGATGCCGACTTGCCGCGAGAGGTCACAGGCATTCGGTTGCTGTAGGTCGCCACATCCTTGATGGGCGGCTTGATCTCGCTAAGGAGCCCTGCTTCGTAGAGGTACCGCTGCAGATCGTAATCCGCGTCGTGTCCCTCCGTCGGCAAGGCGATCTTCCCCAATCGATGGAGCAACTGGCGCTGCTCCTCGGGTGAGAGAGCTTGAGCCTCTTGCCATACCTTCTCGAGGGCAGTCGTGTCCAAGCCTGTCGCCTTTCACGCCGCCGAGGGATGGTGTCCACCACCGATCAACTCGAACGCGAGCGTTTCCATCGTCAGCGTCGCGTTGATGTTCCGAACGAGCCTTCCCCGCGCCCGGATGATGGCTTTCATCTTCCGCCCGAGGCTCTGAGGCGTCTCCTGACGGGCGAGGAGCTCCAGCGTCGAGCGGTGCTTCCGGTGCACGACCAACTCCAGCGAGCACCCGAGGCGAAGCACCAGCAGGTCGCGGTACCACGTCAGGAGCGAGTCGAGCGATTCCGGCGACTTCTGCCACGTCTCCGCCATTCGGAACGCATGGATCAGGTCGGGACGCCGGAGCGCTTCGGGGATCTCCTCGTCGGTGCCCGTCTTGCCCGACTCCGCCCACTCCAGCGCCGTGCCGATCCTGCCCTGGCTCAGCCGCGCGAGCTCCCGCGCCCGGTCGTCCGCAACGCCGCGCTCCGCCAAAGCCGCCGCAAGCTCCGCCACCGGAGCCGGATGGAACTTCACGATGATCGACCGCGACCGGATCGTCGGCAGAAGCGCACTCAAGTTCGCTGTCACGAGGATGAGAACGCCCGATCCCGGCGGCTCCTCCAGCGTTTTCAGGAGCGCGTTCGCGCCCTCGGGACGCATCTTCTCGACGTCGGTGAGAACGTAGACCTTGTACCTGCCCTCGACTGGCTTGAACGCGATCTGGTGGCGGATGTCGCGTACCTGCTCGATCTTGAACGTCGCGCCGTCGGGAGCCACGAACCGCACGTCGGGATGGCTCTCCTCGGCGACCTTCCGGCACGACGGGCAGGTTCCGCAGGTATCATCGCCCTGGCGCTCGCAGTTGAGAGCGGCGGCAAACGCCCTGGCGACCCGTTCCTTGCCCAAGTGCGCCGGGCCCGAGAACAGGTAGGCTCCCGCGACCCGCTGCGAGCGTAGCGTCCGCCGCAGCAACTCGATCTGTGTCCCGTGTCCGATGATCGACGCGAAGTTCACCGACACCATCCATTCCCGGTCCGGACGGTCACCGCTACAGCGACACGTCGCCGCACAGGTGAACCTCGATGCCCAGGTCGTGCATGAGACGCGCCTTCGCCGCCAGCGCCTTGTCGGCGGTCTCGGCAGAGGTCGCGTAGGCGACCTGGATGTGGTTCGCCTTGTGGCGAGCCATCATCTCGTCGCGCCCAACGCCGTGAAGCACCGCGTGCATGATGGGCCACTGCGACGTCGTCGAATCCCAGCGCCGTTGCGTCTCCGCCAGCGGCAGCTCGATGACCGTCGCGCGGCCCACGTCGGCACGAAGCGCTCCGTCCTCGACGAAGATGCGGCTCCACACGATCTCCCCGGGCTTGCTGATGCCCTTGACGGTTCCGCCGCCCAGCGGGAAGTACATCGGAGGCTGCCGTTCGCTCCGGGCTCCGGTGTACCCGCCGATGAAGTGCGACGGCGGAGCCGATCCCGATATCTCGAAGACCCAGACGAAGTCGTCGATGCCGCCGCCCTTGTAGCGCTCGCCCCAGCGGACGTCGTGGAGCGTCGTCGCGGGGTCCATGCCCATCGCCTTCCAGACGCGGTTCGTCAGGAGCGCGTCGACGCCCGCGCACTCGTCCACCTCGTTGAAGTGCGGCAGAGCCGCGCCGGGATAGAGCTCCCGACCGCCGCCGTTGTAGACCGGCGGGCGCTCGACGTTGTTCAGGATGCCCTCGACCAGGTCGGACGCTGGCGTCATGTCCTTCAAGCCCTGCTGGTACTGGATGCCGATGGCGTCGCACCCGAACTCGTGAGCGATCCGCACCGCCGCGATGTACATGCGGCACTGTTCGAGGACCTGGTGATCCGTCAGGTCGGTCTCCTCGACGGGTCCCGTGTCGAACCCCATCCCGCGCTTCCTGAGCCAGTCGTAGACAGCTTGCGCTTCGGCGTCGGTCACCAGGCGCATCGCCGCGACGAGGGCGGACTGACTGAGCCGCTCCTTGTAGATGCCCAGCGGGTTCATGAGCTCGTCTTCGATGAGGGCGTTGTACATGCCCATGCAGCCCTCGTCGAAGATGCCCATGATCGCCTTCTCGCGTCGGAACTGAGCAGCCAGCGCACCGGCGAGGGAGGCTTCGCCGGCTCCTACCTTCGACGGGTCGAACGCGCGCACGTGGCTCAGGTCGTGGGTAACGCAACCCTCTTGGAGCCATTGCCGGACGCCCTTCTTGAAGAAGTCGTCCGTGAAGTCCTCGCTCCACAGCGTGCTGTAGGGAACGCCCATCTTCGTCAGGCAGCCGTTGAGGTTCAGCATGCCGACGAGGCCGGGCCACTGACCCGACCAGTTCGCGACGGTGAGGATGGGTCCCCGATGGTCGCGCAGCCCGTGGAGCACGTGATGGCTGTACTGCCACACCGCTTCGGCGACGACGAGCTTGGCGTCGGGATGGATCCCTTTGAACACGTCCATGCCGTGACGCTGGTTCCAGATGAATCCGTGCTGGAGCTCGGGATCGTAGTCGTGACCCCGGCGGACCGCATAGCCCTCGGCGGCGAATGCCTTCGAGACGTCCGCTTCCATCGCCGCCTGGGCTTCCCAGCAGACTCGGTTCGCGGAATGCCGCAGGTCGCCATTGGCGATCAGAATGACTTCGTCGGACTTCGGACGCTTTGGCTCCGTCACTTGGGGGAGCGTGTAGCCTGCCACGGTGTTCTCCTCGTCCGGAAGGGGTCGGCTCGGTTAGCTGATAGCACGGGCGTCCGGGGGCGACAAGATGGATGTCCAGCCGATGCCGACACCAAAAAAGCCTATCGCGTGTCCGTGACACGCCACAGGCTTTTGGTTCGTCTGCCAGTCATGGGAAGCCCGCTCAAGGCAGGCTAGCCTCCCGCGACTAGCTCCACTGTTGCATCTTGGCTTGTGCGCGCAGAAGCTGACGGCGGCGACGCAGCAGCTTGCGGCGTCGGCGCTCGCTCGGCTTCTCGTAGGCGACACGGCGCTTCATTTCGCGCCGCAAGCCTTCCTTCTCGCACAGTTTCTTGAAGCGATTGAGAACCCGGTCAATGGATTCTTCGCCCGTTACGACGACCTGAGCCAAACCTATCCACCCCCTCACGAGCGTCAGTCTTGGGATCGCTTGTCCCGTGTTGGGCAGTATTATACCATGCCTCGGAAGGACAAGTCACGATGAAAGCCCTTCGGGCGCCCTGGATTCCGCTCGCCGCATCGCTTTTTCTCGCCTTCGCCCTCGCATGCCAGCGCTTCGAAACGCCCGACAAGGTGGCGATCACCTTCCTGGAGCTCTACGTCTTCAAGGCGGATCAGCAAAGCGCCCTGGAACTCGCCGACGGAGACGCCGCCGCCAAACTGGAACGCGAGATATCCGACCTCGCCGCCGTTCGGTCCATGGGCGGTGATTTCGCCAGCGATCCGCGCCGACCCGCCCTCAAGCGCGAGCTCCTCAGCGCCGACAAGGACGCTGACGGCTCCACGCGCTTCACCTACCGGATCGAGGTCAGGCCCAAGGGCGGCGAAACGTCCCACCGGGACATCACGATCCGCGTCGCCAAGCCGGGCGCGAAGTGGCGCGTCGTCGATTACGAGTTCCTCAAGGGCGACGGCGCGCTCTGACAGAAAGGAACTCATGGAACCGGCGGCACTGACCCCGCTGTTTCGAGACCACTTCGGCGCGAACCCCGACTTCCACAGCGTCGCGCCCGGGCGCGTCAACCTCATCGGCGAGCATACCGACTACAACGCCGGGTTCGTCCTGCCCGTCGCCATCGACCGGAGCATCGTCTACGCCGTCCGGGCGCGAGACGACCGGAACGTCGAGATCGTCTCGCGGGAGTTCGGCGGCGTGTCGCGGTTCTCGCTGGACGCCATCGACCACGACGCCGACCAGCCCTGGGCGGACTACGTGCGCGGCGTCGCGTGGGCCCTGAGCGAGGAGGGCTTCCCGCTGCGCGGCTTCGATGCCGTCGTGGGGGGGGATGTGCCGGTCGGAGCCGGGCTCAGCTCATCCGCCGCGATGGAGGTCGGCGCGGCGATGGCGTTCGCGCGGGTGTCCGAGTTGGACATCGAACCGACGCGCCTGGCGCTCCTGTGCCAGAAGGCGGAGAACCGGTTCGTCGGCGTCAACTGCGGGATCATGGACCAGTTCATCTCGCGGCTGGGAAAGCGGGATCACGCGCTCTTCCTCGACTGCCGCGACCTTCGCTACGAGCACGTTCCCTTGCCGCTGGAGAGCGCCCGGCTGGTCATCACGAACACGAACGTGAAGCGTTCGCTCGTCACGTCCGAGTACAACGCCCGCCGCGCCGAATGCGAGCGAGGCGTCGAGCTCATGCGCGCTTTCGTGCCGGGCGCCCAAGCCCTGCGCGACATCCCCGCCGACGTGTTCGCCCTCCACCGCGACGAGCTGCCGGAGCTCACCGCTCAGCGATGCGGCTACGTCATTGAGGAGAACGGGCGCGTCGAAGCGGCCGTCGCCGCGTTCCAGAGCGGCGATCTGGACGAGGTCGGGCGGCTGATGCTCGCGTCGCACGAGGGCTTGCGCGACGGCTACGAGGTGAGCTGCCCGGAGCTGGATGCGCTCGTGGAGATCGCGATGGACGTGCCGGGGGTCTACGGCGCGCGGATGACGGGAGCGGGATTCGGCGGGTGCACGGTCGCGCTGGTTCAGGAATCCGCCGTGGAGCCGCTTCAGGCTGCCATCGCCGCGGAGCATCCGCGACGTACCGGACTGACGCCGGATTGCTACGTGTGCCAGGTGGATGATGGGGCGAGGACACTCACTCTTGGCGAGACCTGATCTGTGGAAAAGGGTGCTTCTTGTGGCGCAAGACTCGCGGCCCGCCGCGCGGGATTGCTGACAACTGTAGTCGTCTCTACGGTTACTGGTGGAGGCGTCAACCTATGACTTCCCGAACCCAACTGACCGCGGGAGAATTCTGGGCCGCAATCCGTAACGGCCAGACGCTGTCCAACTGCGCTGTGACTGAAGACATTGATATTCAATGCTCGGGTATCTCACCAGATGCAGATGGCGCGTACCTCATCTCCCAGCAGGTACACCTAGAGGACTGCCTTTTTGAGCGACGAACCGAGTTCGAGAAGGCAGTGTTTGCAGAGCCCGTGTCGATGGAGCGCGTCACGTTCGAGAATTATGCCAGTTTCGCCGCTGCGGAGTTCAGGAAGGACGTTTCGTTTGGCCGCTCCGTGTTCCATGCGGGGACGACCTTCCAGAAGGGGCTGTTCCTCGGCAAGGCACGCTTTGACGGAACAGTTTTCGGTGGCACGGCGCATTGGACATGGGTAAGGTTTGATGAAGACGTCTCGTTTCGGCGCGCGACGTTCGCTGGTCAACTGCCCGGACGTTGTGGAGCCCAGGACGAACGTGATGGCGTTGCGAACTTCGCGCTGACTCGCTTTCGCCATCCCGCCGACTGCGCCGGCGTCAAGTACTGGCCCGACACACTGCGACAATGGTGGATCTATCACCTGCGCCACCTTCTATGGCGGCAGAAGGTCTCGGGCATTCGGTCGGTTGCGATTGGCTGGTTTCGAAAGCGACTGGCAGCGGTCTACTGGAAGTTGCGTGACCTCGTGTGGCGCGGCAAACCCAGCGGCAATCTGCGTGTGACGGTGACATACGAACCGCGATGGCTCGCGAGGCGACTGCGGCCTTACTCGCGGTATCCAAGCGGCCTTCCGGGGTTGGGAACTCGATTCGTCCTCGACACCCAGAACATTGATGGACAGTCAAATCCTATATTCAGGCGGTACGTCGCCGATCAGCAGTTCGTCTGTTCGTTCTGCGAGAGCCACCGAATCTGGGGACGAGCCTGGCGTTGGACGTGCGATTACGGTCGGAGCACCTGGCGATGGGTCATCCTCTCGCTGACGATCCTGCTCGGATGTGGATGGGCATACAGCCCACAGAGCGACTGGTTGCTGGCTCCGCTGCGCCTTGATCCGGTGGTCAGCCTCAAAGCGGCAACAGGTTCCGACGGTGGATGCTTGACGCCCTACTATTTCAGTGTTGTGACGTTCACAACGCTCGGCTTTGGAGACATCGTGCCGCTGAATACGGCTGGTCAGGTCTGGGTGATTTCAGAGGTTCTGAGCGGCTACCTGATGCTCGGATTGCTGTTGAGCGTCTTCTCCAATCGGCTCCTGCGTCGAAGCTAGCCGTGAAGCCTGGACGGCATTGGCGATAGGCGACATCGGCTCATTTGTCGTAAGTTCAACGCAGGAAGGATCCGCGCGAACACCGCGCTCACCACGGCAACGCCAGTCGGCGTGTGGTTCCAGTAACAGCGTTTCAGGAGACAGGACATGGGCATCGGAGTCGGCATCGTCGGATTGGGCATGTTCGGCGCGTCGTGGATTCACCACTACAAGATCCATCCGGACGTCGAACGTCTGGCGCTCTGCGACCTGCGCGCGGACGTCCTCGCCGCCCAGGCGCAGAAGCACGGCATCTCCGAGACCTACGCCAGCCTCGACGACATCTGCAAGAGCGACCTCGATGCGCTCGTCATCATCACGCAGCCGTGGCTCCACGCTGGGCAGGCGATCCAGGCGATGAACGCCGGCAAGCACGCCTACACGGCCGTCCCCGCCGCGAACACGCTCGACGAATGCGACGCCCTCGTCCGCGCGGTCGAGCGCACCGGCATGATCTACATGAACGGCGAGACGAGCTACTTCCGCCCCACCGCCGCGTTCTGCCGCAAGAAGGCCGCCGAAGGAGCCTTCGGAGAGTTCATCTACGGCGAGGCGGAGTACTTCCACGACATGTCTCACGGGCTCTACGACATCTGCCGCAAGCGTTGGGGCGATCAGTGGAGCGAGGACAAGGCAGGCGGCGTCCCGATGCACTACCCGACTCACTCGACCAGCTTCATTATCTCCGTGATGCGGGCGCACATGGTCTCCGTGTCGGCGCGCGGGTTCACTCTCCCTGGCGACGACTGGTTCCGCGAGGACACGATCTACAGGAACACCTTCTCGAACGAAGTCGGGCTCTTCGAGATGAGCAACAGGGCATCGGCGCGCATCTGCGAGTTCCGGCGCGTCGGGCATCCCGGCAGCGAGCGCGTCAGCGGCATCTACGGGACGAAGGGCTCCTACGAGGAGAACCTCGCGGGCATGGTCTGGGCGACGACGACGACCGTCGAGCGCGTCGATCCGCCGCAGCACTTCGAGCCGCTGCCGGAGCCGGTCGCCCGCGATCTGGGCGGCCATGGCGGCTCGCACGCCTACCTCGTCCATGAGTTCGTCGATTCCGTGAACCGCCAACGGATGCCGCGCATCAACGTGTGGGAATCGGTGCGCTACTGCGCGCCCGGCATCGTCGCCCACGAATCCTCGATGCGCGACGGCGAAAAGCTGATGATCCCCGATTGGGGCGACGCACCGGCATAGGGAGGGATTCGATGGTCGAACGGAACATGATCGGCGCGTACGGCGCGTGGGCGGCATCGCTCGTCGGCGACGCTCCAGCGGCTCTCTCGTACCGCACGGGCAAGTGGACAGACGTCGACGCGTGGCGGAACGCGGCGACCGCCCGGCTGGACGAACTCCTACAGCAGCCGGAGACGGGTCACGCGCCGGGCGTCACGGTGGATCGGGTCTACACCTACGACGGGCTCCACGTCGAGGAGCTGTCGTGGTGCCTGCCCTACGGGCCCACGACGCGCGCCGTGTTCCTGAAGCCGGAGGGCGCGACGGGGCGTCTGCCCGGCGTGCTGGGTCTGCACGACCACGGTGGCAAGAAGTACTTCGGCATCCGCAAGATCGCCCGCACGGCAGACGACTGGCATCCGATGATGCTGGAGCACTACGAACACTACTACGGCGGCGTGCCCTGGGCGAACGCGCTCGCCAAGCGCGGCTACGCGGTTCTCGTCCACGATACGTTCCCGTTCGCGAGCCGGCGCGTGCTCTTCGCCGACGTTCCGGATGTCATCCGTCAGGGGCTGACCGACGAGAACCCGGAGCTCCCGGCGAACATCGACGCGTACAACCGTTGGGCGGCGGACCATGAAGACATCATGGCGAAGTCGCTCTTCTGCGCTGGCACGACCTGGCCCGGAGTATTCCTCGCCGAAGACCGCCGGGCGCTGGACGTTCTCGCCGCGCGGGAGGACGTGGACGCCTCGCGGCTGGGATGCGCGGGGCTCTCCGGCGGCGGTATGCGCACCGTCTTCCTCGGCGGACGCGACCCGC
>VGLH01000113.1 GCA_016866785.1 Candidatus Poribacteria bacterium | reverse complement strand
CGCGAGGAGATGCTGGAGACGTTCGCCATCGAGACCGTCGGGAGCTTCACCGCGAGCGTGCTGATGACCGTCGCGCTGGACTTTGAGAACGGCGAAGCCAATGCGCGGGAGCTCCTCGCGACGGTCAAGGTAGAGCCGTTTCTGCTGGAAGCGGTTCGCGAATCGACTCGCTGGCAGAGCCGTCTCGCCGCGTTCAATGCGCTCGGGAAGATCATCCGAGCCCTGCCGGTGGAGATGCGCTTCTCTCTGCTCGACTTCAGCACGGTTCACGCGATCACGTCGTACAGCATGGATCCGCAAGAGAACATCTGGGTGCAGTGCAGGGCGATCCAGCGCCTCGCCGAGATGCAGACGATGGACGCCGTCATCGTGATGCGGTCGAGGCTGCTCATGGACGAGTCCGGTATCTACGACAACCTGTTCGTCCGCCGGGCGATTCTCGATGCCATCGTGGAGAACTACCGGAACGAAGACGGGCTCGACCTGCTGCGCGACTTGGCGGAACAGCGCGATCCGAGCGACTACGTCCGGGTTCGCCTGATGACGGCGCTCGCGAAGCTCGGCATGCCGGAGTCGCGCGAGCTGCTCCGTCGGTTCGTCGAGGGCGGCTTCGATGAGACGTGCCCGCAGATGAGAGCCCAGGCGGTCTCCAAGTTCGGAGGAATCGCCCGCGATGCGGCGATGTTCGGCGACATGGACGCGTTCGAGGAGGCGGCTCGAGCCATCGCCTGGGCGGCGGAACATGCCGACCATCCGCTGGTTCAGCGCGTGGCGTTCGAGGAAGCCGAGGCGATCTGCAACGCTCGGGCGACCACCAAGGAAGGTGTCGATGCCCTCGACCGCATCCCGTTGGCTGCAATCGAGAACGTGTTGAGGCGCGCGGAGCTGCCGGGGACCGTGCGCCACTGGGCGACGCAGGCGTGGGAGGGCATCGTCGTCGCCTCCATTCCGGGATATGAGTCGATGCGGACGGAGTTCCTCCCTCGGCTGCAGCAGGTCGAGCCCGGGAAGCGCTATTCGATCTCCAGCGCGGGAATACCTCCGGAGGGCATCTTGGGCAGGTTCCTCGCGGCGTTCATGGCCGATCGAATCCCGCGCTCCAAGGTGTTCGCGGAGATTCTGGTCATGGACATCAGCGCGCACAAGCACTTCCTGATCGGCACCAACCTGAGCGGCTTGCACGGCTACATGCTCGATGCGCTGGGGAGGCGGCTCGAGAACCTCTATCTGATCCATCCGGAACGGCTGAGCGACACGCCGTCCGAGAGTCTTTCGACGCACGCGCTCGCGAGCGTGGATCGCGTGCTCGACGAATTGACGGTAGAAGCCCGGAGCAGCGAGGACGTCGTGCGCCTGCTGTCGGCGATGTTGACGGGCGTTGGGCTGAGCCCGGAGTTCGTGGCGTCGGTGACCTCGGACGCGGGGTTGCTCAGCGCCATCGAGTCGGCGCATGGGCTCCCGGCTTCAGACCGCGAGTGGGAGCGGAACGAAGCGCCGCAAGCCAAAGCCGACGCGGACAGACTGGCGGAGCGGATCGCCTCCGAGGGCATCGATCCGCTCGTGGCAGGCTCAGTCGCGCAGTTCCTGCTCACGTACGTCCACGATGCCGCCGAGGTGCATGAACTCCGCGAGTTCGTTCGATCCCAGGTGTCGTCGCAGGGCATGCCCGCAGCGTCGCTGGATGGGCTGAGCGCGAGGGTACGGGCATGCGCCTCGGGCGTCCACAAGCGGTCGATCGAGGTGATCCCCGACGCGGGCGCGACAGGCGACCAGATCATCGACCGGATCGCGCGATGCTCCCCGCCCGGATTCACCGTGCGGATCATGGGAGTCCAGAACATCAAGGGAACCGGGCTCGATTTCGCCTATCGATGGCTTTCACTGGAGAAGGTCCACGAGTCTCTGCCCAAGCTGGAGTCCCACGACGACCGGGTCCGCATGGACACGTTCGACAGCCGGAGTCGCAGCAGGAAGGCGGCGTCGGTCTTCCAAGACCTGGTCCGCGAGCGGATCAGCCACGAGATGGCGGCGGTGCAACTGCGCGAACTGACCAAGCGCCAGAAAGGCGGATGGCTGGAGAAAGATGTCCGCGCAGCGTGGCGGCGAGTGTTCGCGCCGCGTGCGTAGGCTTGGGACCCCGACTCTATGCCGTCTCGGATGCCGAGGAGCCGCCGTCGGTTGGGGGCGCTAGGGCGCTGGAATCGCCAGTGGCGAAGACACCGATGTTCCGGTATCGCCGGTACCGCTGGTCGATGAGCTCTTCGTCGGACAGGTAGGAGAGCGCCGATAGGTGTCGTCGGATCGTCCGTCGGACGCGCGCGAAGGTTTCCGCCGGGTTGCGGTGGGCTCCCCCCAAGGGTTCGGGAATCAACTCATCGACCACGCTCTGTTCTACGAGATCGCGCGCGGTGAGCTTGAGTCCCTCGGCAGCCTCGGGGGCGTGTTCGCCGGTATCTTTCCACAGGATGCCGCTGCACGCCTCGGGCGGAGCGACGCAGTAGACGGCGTACTCCAGCATGAGCACCACGTTGCCCATCGCGACTCCGAGCGCTCCGCCGCTGCCTCCTTCGCCGACCACGATGGCAATCATCGGCACAGGCAGTTGCGCCATCTCGAACAGGTTCTCCGCAATCGCCATCGCCTGACCGCGCAGCTCCGCGTTGGCGCCCGGATGCGCCGCCGGAGTATCGACGAAGCTCAGGATCGGTCGGCGGAACTTCGCGGCGAGCCGCATCAGGCGTCGAGCCTTGCGATAGCCCTCCGGGTGCATCATGCCGAAGTTGGTCTGGATGTTCTCCTTCGTGTTCCTGCCCTTCTGCTGAGCTAGGTACACGACAGGCTTGCCCTCGAACCAGCCGACGCCGCCCTGCAGCGCCGGATCGTCACCGTGGATATGGTCGCCGTAGAACGGCATGCAGTCTTCGAGCAGAGCGGCGACGTAGTCGGAGGAACGCGGTCTCTGCGGATGGCGCGCGAGCCAGACTGTCTGCCACGCGGTGAGCTCACCGTAGACGCGGGACGCTTCGCGCTCATAGGCGCGCTCAAGCGCGGCGATCTCCCGCGTGAGCTCGATACCGGCGTCCGCCGCCGCGGACCTCAAGTCCGCGAGCCGCTCCTCGACGGCGAGCAGTGGAGCCTCAAACTGGATGCCGATCGCGTTCATCGGGTCGATGATCCCTTCCGCGCGAAGCGCTTGCCGGGGTACTGGCGCACCAGCGTCTTCATCTCGAGCAGGAGAAGCGCCGCCGAGGCGCGTCCGGGGGTCAGCCCCGTCAACTGGGTCAGCGCGTCGATGTGAGTCGGCTCGTAAGTGAGCGCCTCCCAAACGAGCCGCTCATCCGCGCCGAGGTCCGGACTGGGCTCCGCGACCGCGCTGGCGGGCTGAACCGCCTTCCCGGCGCTGTGGGTTCCGCCGACGGTGCGCGTGGAGCGCTGGCGGGCGGCGAAGGTGCCCGGCTTCGTCATCTCCGAGATGACCGCGAAGACGTCCTCGGCGCTCTCGCAGGGCGTGGCTCCTTCGCTGAGCAGGCGCTGCGAGCCGGCGTTCAGGAAAGACGTCTGCCTCCACGGTACGGCGAACACCTCTTTGCCGCCCTGCTCCAAGGCGTAGTCGGCGGTCTTCAGCGCGCCGCTCCTCGCCGGCGCTTCGATGACAATCGTTGCCAGTGTGAGCCCGCTCATGACGCGGTTCCGACGAGGGAAGTTCCCCGCAATAGGGGGAACGCTCATCGGGAACTCGGAGAGGAGGGCTCCCGCACTAGTGACGCGTTCCGCGAGCGCTTCGTTCTCCGGCGGATAGACATGCGACAGTCCGCAGCCCATCACGGCTACGGTTCTGCCCGCTCCGTCGAGAGCGCCCTCGTGCGCGGCGGTGTCCACGCCCAGCGCGAAGCCGCTCACGACCGTGACGCCGCGCGCGGCGAGGTCCCTGGCGAGCTCGTACGCCTTGTCGCGTGCTGCCTCGGACGCCCGACGAGAACCCACGATGGTGACCGACGTGAGATCGGAGACGCCGAGCGAGCCGCGCAGGTAGAGCAGCGGCGGGGCGTTGTAGGTGTGGCGGAGCAGCGGCGGGTAGTCCTCGTCGCCGATCCTCAGGAACGCAACGTCGCTGCCCGCGAGTAGGCGTTCCTCAAGATCCGGCAAGCCCTCGGCGACTGCGCGCCGCACTTCCACTGCGATGGCTGGCGACAGACCCGCGCGCACCAGGTCGCGCTCGGTAGCGCGCAGCGTCTCGAGTCCAGACCCGAAGTGCGCCAACGCCTTGGTGAGGAGGGTCGAGCCGATGCCCGGAACGCAACTGAGCGTGATGAGCGCGCGCGTCTCGTCGTCCAGCTCCGTGACGGGCACGCTCGACCTCCCTCGCGATGCAGGCTACTGGGCTGACTCCGCCGCAGCCTGCTTGGGCACGTACTGGAAGATCTCCATCTCGTAGACGGAGCGCTCGCCGGTGTCCGCGCCACCCTGGTTGTTTCCGCCGCCACCGCCGCCACTGAAGAGGGCAAGCGGACGCTTGATGCGCAGCCGGACCTTCTTGGCGACGCCGCGCGTCGTGAGAACCGGGTTCTTGGGGATTGGGTTGCGATCCCATTCCCGGATCACGACCCACTCGCCCTTCTCGTTGAGGTAGTCCACGACAACCAGCATGCCGGTGCTGAGCTTCCGGTCTAGGTCCTTCGTGTAGATCATGATCTTGTTGATCTTGGTCGGTTCTGCGAACTTGATGGTTGCCGCTGTGTATTTCTCGGCGTCCATCCAGTTGGGATCGTCGCGCTCGGTGATCTCAGACCGAGTCGTCGCGAAGGTGAACCGGCTGCCGTCGTTGAACTCCGGCATGTTCGATTCCGCCTTCATGTCCACGCTGGCGAGATTGGCGCTCAGCGCGCCACCGGTCTCGCCGACAATCGCCGCGCATCCGGTCCACACGGTCAGCGTCGCGGCAAGTCCGAGCCATGCGACAGCATGACGCGTTCCGCTCATCGTTTCCTCCTTGGAGTTGGTCTGACGGCGCAACTCGTTGCGATGGTCATCCGGTCGACGGTTCCGCCCATTCCCATGTGGTTCCCGACGCCGTATCGCTGAGCCGGACGCCGGCGCTCGTGAGCATGTCGCGCAGAGCGTCCGCTTCCGCCCATGCTTTCCGATGCCGCGCGTCCAGCCGCCGGGCGACGAGGACATCGGCGATTCCTACGGCTGCTTCAGCGGAAGATGCTCCCTCTTCCAGAGCCCATCCCGACCCATCGCGCGCGTCATTGATGGCGACGCCGTGCTGCAGGAGGGCGTCCCGAAGCGCATCCGCCAAGCTCCAGTTCTTGTCGGCGCGGGCGCTGGCACGCAGTTCGAGGACGGCATCGGCTAGGGCTCTGAGGCGTTCTCCGGCGTCCTCGGTTCGCCGCGATCTCAGCCCGAGCATGTCGAAGACTTCGCCCAGGAAGTCCCGTCCGAGCGCCAACGCGGCGCGGTCGGATGCCGACAGCGTCTCATGTTCGGCGATGAACCGGTTCGTGGTCGTGACGAACTCGAAGAGCACGCCAATGCCACCGACGAAGTTGAAATCGTTATCGACGACCTCGACGAACCGCGTTCGGGCGTCTGCCACGGCGGCGGCGAACTCGTGGCTGTCCTCGCTCGACGCAGCGCCGTCCGCGGCTTTCTCGAGGGCGTTCAGGCATGCGTTCAGACGCCGCGCCGGGGCGATGTGCTCCTCGATCGCGGTGTCCGTGAAATCCGGTGGCTTGCGATAGTGGGTTGACAGCAGGTAGAGGCGTATGGCTTCGATGGGATACCGGTCGAGCGCGTCGCGGACGCGCACGAAGTTCCCCTCCGACTTGCCCATGCGCTTGCCGCCGATGCGCACCAGCGCGCCGTGCATCCAGTACCGCGCGAAGGGCTTGCCGGTGGCTCGTTCGCTCTGGGCGACTTCGTTCTCGTGATGCGGAAACATGAGATCCGCGCCGCCGGCGTGGATGTCGATGGACTCGCCGAGGTGCTTCATCACCATGGCAGAGCATTCGATGTGCCAGCCCGGTCTGCCCTTGCCCCAGGGGCTCTCCCACCAGGGTTCCCCGATTTTGCCGCGTTTCCACAGGGCGAAGTCCCGAGCGTCGCGCTTCTCCTCGTCCACGTCGACGCGAGCTCCGGCGCGGACATCCTCGGGCGACCTACCCGACAGCTTCCCATACTCGGGGAACTCATCGACGCTGAAGTAGACGCCGCTTCCGGTCGTATAGGCGGCGCCAGCGTCGAGCAGCCTGTCGATGAGCTGCTGGATCTCCTCCACGGTCTGCGTTGCGTGGGGGCTCGCACTGGGCGGCTTCACTCCGAGCCGAAGCATGTCCTCCGCGTACGCGGCGGCGTACCGAGACGCCCACTCGATGGCGTCGGCGTCGTTCTGCTGGGCGCGCTGGATGATCTTGTCGTCGATGTCGGTGACGTTCTGGGCGAATGTCACGGCGAAGCCGCGGTATTCGAGATAGCGGCGGATGGCATCGAAAACGACGAACGTTCTGGCGTTGTGGATGCCGATGTAGTCGTAGACCGTGGGTCCGCAGCAGTACATGCGGACCTTGCCCGGCTCCAGCGGCACGAAATCCTCGATGCGCCGTGAAAGGGTGTTGTAGAGTCGGAGCGCCATGAGTCCTCTTGTCAGCCCGATATGTCGTCGGCGCGGCGCAGCTCCAGCGTCGCAATCGCCTCGGTTTCGATGGCGAGCCGTTCGCCGACGGGTCCCATGCGTTCGCCGGTTTTCGCCTTCACGTTGACGCGTTCGATGTCGATCCCCAAAACGTCGGCGAGCCGCTCTCGGATCCGCCCGATGTGCGGATTCAGCTTCGGCGCTTCCGCCTTGACGGTGCTGTCGATGTTGACGATGCGGAACCGGCGGCTCACCAAATCGACCGTACGCGCCAGGAGCACCATGCTGTCGGCGCCGTGATACGCGGGATCGGTGTCTGGGAAGTGCGTCCCGATGTCACCCAACCCGGCGGCTCCCAAGAGCGCGTCGCAGATCGCGTGCGCGAGGGCGTCGGCGTCCGAGTGACCCAGCAGACCGTGCGTGTGCGGGACCTCGCACCCTCCCAAGATCAGCCGCCTACCTTCCGCGAGTCGGTGAACATCATAGCCCAAACCGGTGCGTATCGCCACCGGGCACGCGTCCGCCTGTTCCGCGCGGAGCAGCGCCGTCGCCAGCGGCAGGTCGTCGGGCGTGGTGATCTTGATGTTGCGTTCGTCGCCCATGACGAGTCGGGCTGCGACTCCGAGGCGTTCGACCAACGCCGCGTCGTCCGTCGCCTGGGTTCCTTCGGATCGCGCCTGCTCGTGGGCGCGCAAGAGCAGGTCACGGCGGAACGCCTGGGGCGTCTGGATGCGCCACAGGTTCTCGCGAGGAACCGGGTCCCCGGTCACGTGTTCATTCGATCCGCGTCGGAGCGTGTCCTTGGCGGGAACAGCGGTGGTGGCAGCGCCAGACGTGCGCGCCTGGTTCAGGACCCGCGCCACGAGGTCCGTGGGAACCAGCGGACGGGCTCCGTCGTGGACCACAACGTACTCAGCGTCGGAGGGAATCTGCTGGAGAGCTCGGAGCACCGACTCTTGGCGCGTCGCACCGCCCGAGACGATCCTGCGGATCGGCACGCCTGCGCAGCGAGGGAGGATTTCGGATTCGCAGAAGCCGATGTCTTCGGACGCAACGACGACCCAGATGCCGGCGCAGCTCGGTGATGTGCCGAGGCGGCGCAGCGTGTGCACCAGAAGGGGCTCGCCCTCGATGCGCAGGTAGGTTTTCTTCGTGGAACCACCGAGACGGGAACCGGTTCCGGCGGCGGGCACGATCACCTCGGCGAGAAGCGCGTCGAAAACGGAGTCCATCGCGCGTCACGCCTTCTCGTAGCGAGGGATGTCGTCTCGGATGCGCGCGAAGACCATCCTTCCGGCGCTCGTCTGGAGAACGCTGGTCACCTCGACGGCGAGCGTGCTGTTCATGTGGTGCTTGCCGCCATCGACGACGATCATCGTGCCGTCGTCGAGATAGGCGATTCCCTGCGCCGGTTCCTTGCCCTCTCGGACGATGCGTACGGTCAGCACTTCGCCCTGGAGAATCTCCGGCTTGACGGCGTTGGCGAGCGCATTGACGTTGAGCGCCGACACGCCCTGAAGCTCCGCCACCGACTTGAGGTTGGCGTCGTTGGTCAGAATCGTTCCGTCCATCCGCTTTGCCAGGGCGACGAGCTTGGCGTCCACGTCAGGGATATCCGGGAACTCGTCGTCGACGATCCGCACGATCAGCTCCGGGTCTTCCTGCAGGTCACCGAGAACCTGGATGCCGCGCCGACCCCTATTGCGGCGGAGCGTCTCGGAGGAATCCGCGATGTACTGGAGCTCGTTGAGGACGAACCGAGGGATGATGATCTCGCCGACGATGAAGCCCGTTCGGCAGATGCCAGCGATGCGTCCGTCGATGATGACGCTCGTGTCGAGGATTCGCGCGGTCGAGTCGGCGATACGAAGGCGGTCGCCGGAACGCGTAGCGTGGAAGGTCGCCGAGGCATGGTGGAAGCCGAGGACGCTGGCGGCGCAAGCGAGCGCCGCGAAGCACGCCGTGCCGGTCTGCACAAGCAGCTCTTGACCGCGAAGGATGCGGCTGAGGACGAGGGAACCCAGCGCCGTGATGGCAAGCCCTGCCAGCACGCCAATGACGATGGCTGTCCATCTGCCAACATCCGCGGGCGAGGAGTAGCGTTCGCCCAGGACGATCGCTCCGCTGATCAGCAGTGGGATCAGAGCGATCGGCGGACCCAGCGCCCACAGGCTCAGAGAAGCCGCGCCTCCCACGAGCAGGCAAACCGAGCGCACGAACCACGCCTGCATCGGAACACCCCTTCGGTCATGTCACCGGGTGACCAGATGCCGAAGTGACCGACAGCCGACACGTTGGCAATGATAGCATGCGGGGAGCGGTGGCAACCTTCGGCGCGTGTTCGCGGTTCTATGCCGTCGGCTGGGCTTCCTTGGCTGCCGCGCGCACGTCGTTGGGCAGTTGTCCCACGACCTGTCCACGCGACGTTCGGACCGAGACGAACCCCGACTCGCCGAAGATACCGAGCTCGCCGAGGGCGCGCCCATCCGGATCGGTGACGCGGATTGTGCCGTGGGTGGGGAGACCGCGCATGCGCGCTCTGGGCTTGCCGTCGGGCCCCAGCACGCCGATGACGCCGCCGTCGGGATCGGCTCCCATCTCGACCCGAGCTCCCCCGTCGGCACTGTAGATGTGGAACAACGCGCAACTGTCATCCGCGCGGATCTCGGCGCGAGTCGACTCGTCGTTGCCCAGAACGCGCATCGACCCGCCTTCCAGCAGCACTCTCATCGACGCGCGCGGCTGAGCATCGGCTCCGAAGATGGTGACTTCGCCGACGTTGTCCTCAACGCCCATCTCCGCACGCGACTTGCCGTCGGTTCCTGCGAGCTTGACCGAGCCGACGTTCCGCACGACGCCGAAGGTGGCGCGTGGCGTGGCGCCCGTCCCGTAGGCTCGCACGATGCCTCCGTTGTCGATGACGCGCATGCGAATGCGCGGCTTGCCGTCGTTCGCCATCACGTCCAACATGCCGCCCGCGCCGTCCGAGCTCAGGTCAGCCACGGGCCGCCCCTGGTCATCGACGACGAGGTGTTTGCAGGTGACTGTGTCGAAATCGCCCATTGTGCGGTGACTGCGTGCCGTTGCCGTACGGGTGGACAACACCCAACCGATGACCGCGACCCCAAGCGACGCAACAGCCGCTATCCGCCACACGCCCGCGTCGGGGACGAGCGTTCGCAACGCTAGGACGACGAAGGCGCCGCAAGCTGTGTAGACGACCCTGTGCAGAACGTTCATCGCTTCTCCCCAACCGTAAGGCTGACGAGCTTGGCTTCCATGCGACACGCACCATCGCACCGAAGCAAACTCACCTCGAGCGCCAACGCATGACGTGATGGTCAGCGGCGGCTCCGGGATGCCAAGCGTTCTGCGGGCGCTCCGTTTGTGCCCTGCCGACGCACCATGCTACAGTGAATGGAGCCACATGATGCGACTCAACTACAACATTATACTGGCTGGGTCTGCTTTTGTGCAATGCTAGCGCGGATGGGAGTACACGGATGCATACGGCGGTTCTGGGGCGAACGGGCATCGAGGTGAGTTACCTCGCGATCGGGACGGGTACGGCGGGCTGGAACGGATCGTCGAACCAGACACGGCTAGGGTTCCGCGAGTTCACGGATCTGCTGGTGTATGCCTACGAGAAGGGCATCCGGTTCGTGGACACCGCCGACCAATACGGCTCCCATCCGCACGTCGCCGAGATGCTCAAGCAAGTCGGGCGCGACAACGTCGTCCTGACGACGAAGACGACGGCGAAGTCGCGCGACGAGATCGTCCAGGCGGTTCCCCGGTTCCTCAAGGAGCTCGGCACGGACCGGCTCGACAACGTGCTGTTGCACTGCATGACCCAGGAAAACTGGAACCAGACGATGCGCCCGGTGATGGACGTGTTGTCCGACTTCAAGCGCCAGGGCGTCATGCGCGCTCTGGGGGTGTCCTGCCACAACTTCGCGGCGTTCGAGACGGCGGCGAAGGAGGACTGGGTCGACGTGGTGCTGGCTCGCATCAACTACGCGGGCGTCATCATGGACGAGCACCCCGACCATGTGATCCGCGTTCTGCGCCAGATGCACGATGCCGGCAAGGGCATCTACGGGATGAAGGTCATCGGGCAGAAGCAACTTGCCAGCGAGTGGCGTCACGCGGTCAAGTTCGTCTACGACCTGGATTGCGTCGACGCGATCACGATGGGCATGGAGTCCCGGGAAGAGATCGACCGGAACGTCGCGTATATCGAAGAGCTTCACAGCCAAGCGCCGACGAGCCCGCAGCGGGCTCCGGGAGTCTCGGCGCGCGTCTAGCTCGACCCGGCGAGGTCGGAGGTGACATGGCGACGCTACCCCAGGTTCCGAAGTCCGACGCTCGGACTCCGTTCGAGCGATTGTGCGAAGATGGTTTCTGCACCTTCCCGGGGACGTTGACGCGCGAGTTCGTCGCCGAACTGCGCGCCCTCACCGACCGGTACGTGGACGCGATGACCGATGAGGAGCGCCAGCGTCTGCGCTACCAGGGCAGCTCAGTCCTGCTGGATATCCAAGAACCTGTGTTCCGCCGTCTGATCGCATGGGACGCCAGCCTGGCGGCGCTCGCCAGCTTGGGCTACCCGGAGCCGATGTATTGGAGCGGGTTCATCCTCAGCAAGAACCCGGGTGCGCCTGCGCTCTACTGGCATCAGGACTACCCGTTCTGGGATGAACCTGTGAGCGCCGAGGCGGAACCGGCGCAGGTGTTCCTGATGTACTACCTGACGGATACGCGCCGCGAGAACGGCTGCCTCCGAGTGATCCCGGGAACCCATGCGCGCCGGATACCGTTCCACGATGAGCTTCCCGTCGCCCATACGGACGAGACGTACACCGCGCCGGAGGATTCCATCGCCTTTCTGGATCACCCGGACGCCATCGATGTGCCGGTGCGCGCTGGCGATTTGGTCATCGGCGATGCGCGCATCCTGCACGCGGCGCACCCCAACCGGTCAGACGAACGCCGGACCTGTCTGACGCTCTGGTACTACCCGCGTTACGGTCAGATGTCCGAGTCGCTGCGGTCGGCGCTGAGGGTTCCTCCGGTTCCCGACGATATCCCGGCGGAAGATCGCGCCAAGCTGCAGAGACTGCGCCCCATGTACACAGGAACCGCCGAACGTACGCCGTGGAACCGGACCCCGGGCATCCACCTGCGACCCTAGCGAGACCGCAATGGCGACGCCAAACGTCTGGCGTAGGCTCAAGTCGGCACGGTGGGTCGGCGTGTGCCTGAGCCTTTGGGCGCTCGCCTCGTCGTCCGGCGTCTGCCGCGAATGGCGGCTGCGCGTCGTCGGCGACCTCAGCTTCGGTCGAGACTGGACGCCGATCCTGCGCCGCGAGGGGCTCGACTACCCCGTCCGAGCGCTGGGAACCTACCTGTCCGAAGCAGAGCTCACGCTAGGGTTCCTCGACGGCAGCCTGTCCGACGGAGGCGAGCCGCAGCCCGGCGCGACGGAGCCAATGCGCTCCGCCCCGGATGTGGCTCCGGCGCTCGCAGCGGCGGGGTTTGATGGGCTGTGCATCGCGTCGCCGCATATCATGGACTTCGGCGGCGAAGGGTTCGGCGACACGCAGCGGCATCTGGAGACGCGCGGCGTCGCCGTCTTCGGCGCAGGCTTGAACGATACGCTGTCGCGGTTGTCGGCGGTTCTGACGGTCGGCGATCTGACCGTGTCCTGCCTCGGCTATCTCCACGGAATCCATCGCGCCCAGGCTGGTCAGGAGACGCCCGGGGCGAATCCGGCGCTGGCGTCGGCGCTGCGCGACGACATCGCGAACGCGAAACGGACGACGAACGTCGTCCTCGTGTTCATCCACTGGGGCGAGGGACGCGGCGACGATGTCGACGGCAAGCAGCGACTGATCGCGGAGATGGCGATCGACGCGGGCGCGGACGCGGTTTTCGGGCTGCGGCGCGGGACGTGGCAGGGAGCGCAATCGTACGCGGGCAAACCCATCTGCTACAGCCTGGGCGACTTCATCCGGGGGACGCGCTCGCTGCGATACGGACGCATTCTCATTCCCACGGTCGTGTTTGAGGACGCCGTTCCGCTGCGCGTCGAGTGGACGCCCGTCCGCATCGACGATGCCCTGAAACCGGGCGACGATCCCGCTTTGCGGCTCCAGCCGCGTCTCCTCTCCGCTGACGAAGCCCGCGAGCCCATTGAGATGTTCACGGATTTCTGCAAGACTCTGGGCACGTCCCTGGTCGCGCGGACCGTGGACGACCGAGTGGTGCTCGACATGCCATTGGCTTCCGAGCCTGCACGCTGATCGACGCGCAGCCTGCCCGTGGGGATCCGCCCATGCCCGAATCCGTCCGTATCGCGGTGATCGGCGGCGGGAGCCCGTTCGTCCTCTCGTTCATACACGGCTTGGCGGCGAACGCAGCCCGATGGATCGCGAGCGGCTTCGCGATCCATCTGTCGCTCTACGACCTGGCGCCCGAACGCGCGGCGCGATGGGCGCGGTACGCGGACGTGGCGTACAGACAGACCGGCTTGCCGATCCGTGCGTCGGTCGCCGGGAGCCGCGACGAAGCGCTGCGTGACTCCCGGCTCGTGCTCGTGTCGGCGGGGGCCCCCGACGCCTATTCGCTCGCCCACGCGATGCGGGACCAGTACGGCTTTCCCTACCACTCGATCCACGACGGACCCCCTGGCTTCGCCGCCGCCAAGCGGCTCTACCCGTTCTGCCGCGACATCGGGGAGGCGGCGATGCGCCTTTCGCCCAGGGCGCTGGTTCTGCTGCTGCCCAATCCGACCGATGCGCTGGCGAACGCCGTTGCGCGGGCGACGGGAGCGAACGTCGCTGGTCTATGCGTCGAGGTGGAGCACCTGCGCGACCATCTGGCGTACTACACGCGGCGCTCGCCGGAGAGCATCCAACTGGAACACGCCGGAGTGAACCACGACGGGTGGACGCTCCGGCTGTGGATCGACGGAGCCGACGGCTATCCACTGCTGCGCGGTGCGATTCCGGCGCTGCCGGAGCGCGACGACTTCCATCCGGGCAACTGGGG
>VGLH01000112.1 GCA_016866785.1 Candidatus Poribacteria bacterium | reverse complement strand
TCCCCGTCCACATGCAGGGCGTGCCGGCGCGTCTGAACGAACTCAAGAAGCTCGCGGACGACCACGACCTGTTCCTCGTCGAGGACTGCTGCCAATCCATCGGGGCGCGGTACTTCGACAAGGTGACCGGCACCATCGGCAACGCAGGGGCTTGGAGCTTCAACTACTTCAAGGTCATCACGTGCGGCGAGGGCGGGTTCGTGTTCATGGACGACTACGTCGCTTACGAGCGCGCCTGCTTCAACGCGGAACCGGCTCTGCCGATGTGGATGAAGCAGCAGGAGACCGGCGCGCGCGAGTGGGTGACGGAGCCGTTCAGCAACCTCGGCCTGCGCTCCAACGAGATCAACGCGGCGATGATGCGCGTCCAACTCTCGAAGATGGACACGGCGCTGGAACGCTGCCGCGCGGTGAAGAAGGCTCTTCGAGATTCGCTGGAGCCGGGCACGCACTACGTCGTCCAGCATCAGGACGACCCTGAGGGCGACTGCGGTATCAGCTTCGCCATCGTCGTCAGCTCGCAGGAACGCGCCCACGAGTTCAGCAAGGCGCTCAACGCGGAAGGCGTCGGAACCGGGACCGCGCACAACGACGGGTTCCCGGACCGGCACATCTACCGCTACTGGGATTCGATCCTCCAGAAGCGGTCGCACCATCCGGGCGTGAGCCCCTGGACGCACCCCTACTACAAGGGCAAGGTCGAGTACCACCCGGACATGTGTCCGAAGAGCCTCGATATCCTGAACCGAACGCTTCGGTTTGGGCTGAACGTCAACATGACGCCGGAGCACGGCGCGTTGATCGCCGAAGCCATCAACAAGGTGGACGCAGGTATCTGACCACAGGCTTCGGACGCGATGAAGGCGGGCTCCGCGCCCGCCTTCGTCGTTCTCGCCCTCGGTTGGCATCGGCTACGGTACGAGTCCCTCGCGGATCATCTGCAGCAGCGGGAAGTCGTCGCCCTCGAAGGGCAGCGTGATCGCCCGATGCAGCCGTGAGGACGCGTAGATCGCCATCAGCACTTCGTGGGTCTCGAGGCAGTTCTCGCCGCGCGCCGGATGGGGCGGGCCCCCTTCGAGCCACGCGAGCAGGGCGTCGACTTCCATGCGTTTGGGGTTCACCGAGGGCAGTTCGACCGTGACCTCCCCGGACCGGTTGATGATCTGCATCGACCGCCCCGGGTACGCGTTCATCGAGATGACTCCCTCGGTTCCGACCATATGGAACGCGTAAGGCTTCGGTGACATCGTTCCCTGCTCGATGATCGCTCGGACGCCGTTCTCGAAGTAGAAGTGTCCGATGGCTCCGTGCTCCACCTCGTGTCCGAAGTCGATCTTGGGCGACGGTCGGTCGATCTGCCCGATGACGGTCTTGATCGGCGCGTCATCCATCAAGAAGCGTATCTGGTCGACGACGTGCGTTCCGTTCGCCAACAGGTCCCGATCCCCGCAGTAGCCGTAAACCGCCCAGACCTCGCCGATGGCGCCCTCCGCCACGAGCTCTTTGGCTCGATGGGCGTTCGCGTCCCATCGGTGGTTGTGCCCGATGACGAGCTTCACCCCAGCCCGATCGCACGCGTCGACCATCGCTCTGCACTCGCCGAAGCCCACTGCCATCGGCTTCTCGCAGTGGATTGCTTTCGCGCCCGACTTGGCGGCAGCGACGGTCATCTCGGCATGGAGCGGGGGCCACGTACAGATGCTGACGATGTCCGGCTTCTCGCGTTCGAGCAATTCGCGGTAGTCGCCGTACATGGCAGGAATCGTGAAGCGGTCGCCGAAGCTGCGTCGTCGTTCCTCGTCGATCTCGGCGCCAGCGACGAGGCTGACGCCCCCTCTGCCCTGATAGGCACTCGCATGCGCCTGCGCGATGCCGCCACATCCGAGAATCGCCACGCGGTAGGAAGCCATCGCTCACTCTCTTTCCGGGTAGGGGACTCACGTCATCGCGATGCCGTCGGGATCGGGCGCGACGAGTATACCAAGCCCGGGTAGCGAACGAACGCTCAGCGCTTCGCCTCGCCCCAGTTGCGTCCGACGCCCACTTCGACGCGGATCGGCACTCGGAACCGCCTTCCCTTCGCATCCTGGATGGGCGACTCCATGATCTGCACGATCTGCACGACCGTCTCATCGACGCGTTCCGCCGGAGCCTCGAACAGGATTTCGTCGTGAACCTGGAGCAGCATCTGCACGTCGTCGGGTAGCTCGGCGTCGAGAGCGATCATCTTGTCGCGGCAGATGTCCGCCGCTGTGCTCTGGATGAGAGCGTTGAGGGCAGGGCTCCGCCGTCCTGGGGCGAACCGCCTGCGTCTGCCGTAGAGGTTCGTCACCTGATGGTGCTCCTCGGCATAGGCGATCACGGTGTCGCGGAACCGCCGGACCCCCTCGTAGGTGTCGAAGTAGGCTCGGATGAACGCCTCCGCCTTCGAGAGCGGGATGCCCGTGCTGGAGGCGAGACGACGGGCTCCCATGCCGTAGATCAGCCCGAAGTTGACCGCCTTCGCCAGCGCGCGTTCCTCCGGTGTCACCTCCTCGACGGGCTTGCCGATGATGTCGGCGATGGTCTTGCGGTGGAGGTCGATGTCCCGCTCGAATGCTTCCATCATGCGTCGATCCTGCGCGTAGTGCGCGACGCAGCGGAGCTCGATCTGGGAGAAGTCTGCGTCGATCAGCACGCGTCCTTCGGGCGCGACGAACGCCGATCGGATCGTGGCGTCCTTCGGGATGTTCTGGAGGTTCGGATCGTTCGACGAGATGCGACCGGTGACGGTTCCCACTTGGTTGAAGTTGCTGTGGACTCGACCGGTGATGGGGGAGACGATCTGAGGCAGCTTCTCGACGAACACGTTCAGGAGCGTCGTCAGCTCCCGGTGTTCTCTGAGAGGCGAGATGATAGGGTGCGAGCCCTCGAGCCGCTCCAGGGTCGCCTGATCGACGGATCGGTTCCCCGTGCGCGTCTCTCGGTGCACCGTCAAAGCCAGGTCGTCGTACAGCACAGACGCGAGCTCGACGGGCGATGTCAGCATGAACGGCCGTCCGGCAAGTCCGAAGATGACGCCTTCGAGCTCTGCCCGGCGCGCTCGATAGGCGTCGCCGACGCGGGCGAGGTGGTCCGTGTCCAGGAGGACGCCGACGCGCTCCATCCGGCGGATGACGTGCATCACGGGCACTTCGTATCGGCGGAACATGGCAGCCAGCGTGGGAAGCCGGTCGAGCTCCTCGCGGAACAGGCGATAGAGCCGGAACGTGTGGTCAGCGTCGGCGCAGGCGTAGTCGGCAAGGCTGGCGGTGTGACCGAACAGCGAAAGTTGTGGGGTCAGTTCGTCGTACTCCGTGACATTCTCTTCGCCCAAGAGCTCCTTTGCCAACCACTTGAGCCCCTTGGGACGGTTCTCGTCGAGCAGGTGAGCGGCGAGCATCGTGTCGAACACGTACGACGCACTCACGTCAACGCCGTGGCGCTCGAGGACATTGAGATCGAATTTGGCGTTGTGGAGGACGAGCGTTTTGCCTCGGAACAGAGACGACAGGGCAGCGGGGTCGAGACGGTCGGCGGGCAACCAGAACGCCCGATGGGGTTCGCCACAAAACGAGACGCCGACGAGCTGCGCCGTGAGCGTGGATAGACCGTCCGTCTCCGTATCGACGGCGAGGGCGTGGTACGCTGCCAGCGGCGAGAGGTCTTCGAGCGTTCGATAGTCTGGCATGGCGCGGCGTTTCCGGCTCCTGGCGACACGTCGTCAGGTGGGGCGAGTCGCGCCATCCGTCAAGGGCTACATGCGCGGCGTGAACGCGCTGTTCAGGATCTCCAGCACGAGCTCGTCGTAGGAGATGCCGGCTTCGCGCGCCTGAGCCGGGAGGTCGCTCAGGTCGGTCATTCCGGGAAGCGTGTTCAGCTCCGTGATGAAGGGCTCGTCGGCTGGAGTGACGCGCATATCGACGCGCGAGTACCCGTGACAACCGATGGCGTGGTGCGCTTCGACGGCGAGGCGCTGAACCCGGAGCGTCGTCTCGTCTGTGAGCCGCGCGGGAAGGAAGAACTGCGTCATGCCGTGCGTGTACTTCGCCTCGTAGTCGTAGAACTCGTTTTGCGCGACCAGTTCGAGAACCGGCAGCGCTCGCGCGTGCGTTCCCACGCCCAACACCCCGATCGTGATCTCCATGCCGGGGACGAACGCTTCGGCGAACACGGAACCGAAGTCGTGACACGTCTTGCTCAGAATCGGGAAGAGCTCGTCGCGCGCGTGGACGATGGACACGCCGAGACTGGAGCCCTCGGACGTCGGCTTGACGACGAGTGGGAACCCGAGCGCCGCGATGGTATCGACTTGCGGGCGCAGCGCGTCGAGGCGCGACACGACGACGTAAGTGGGGGTCGGCAGATCGACCGACAGGAGAACCTGCTTGGTCACCACCTTGTCCATCGCGACGGCGCTGGCGAGCACCCCGGACCCCGTATAGGGAATATCAAGCGTCTCCAACAAGCCTTGGATCGTGCCGTCTTCGCCGGGCTTGCCGTGAAGGGCGAGCAGGGCGGCGTCGGGTCGCGCCTCCAGCAGCGCCGGGAGCCAACGTTCGTCGCGCGGGTCGATGGGCGTTGCATCGATGCCGACGCGTCCGAGCGCGGCGAGCATGTTCGCTCCCGAACGGAGTGACACCTGCCGTTCTCCGGACGTGCCGCCGAGAATCACGCAGACCCTCTTGTCCGAAAGACGCTCGCGGAGCTCCTCGAACCGTGACATGCCCCTATCTCCTGCGTTCAGCCGACCACCCCCGACGTCCGCAACACTCTATGGATTACGTCGTTCAGCGAGGCATCGGTACGGATTCGAGCATACCGGACGCGGCGACTCGCGCACCAGTGTTCCGCCTCGTCCAGGAACCTGCGCAAGCCGTCGTCGTAGAGGCGGCGGGTATCGTCGTCCCAGACGATCTCGCGCGACGCTCCCGTCTCGGCATCCACGACCTCTGCTGCGCCGGGGATCGCCGGGGCTTCGACCTGCGGCGCTACGAGGTGCACGGCGATTACGTCATTGCCCTTGCCAGCGAGCGCCCGAATGCCTTCGCGGATTCCGTGGACATCCATCATGTCGCTGAGGATGACGACCGTTCCGACCGGCGCAGACCCCAGCGCATAGCCGCGCAGCGCCCGACCGACGTCGCGTCCGTCGCCTGCCTCGATCCCAGTCAAGGCGCGCTCGATGCGAGCAAGACCGCTGGTGCCGGAAGTTCGGGCGATGGGCTGGGCGGCAGCGGCAAAGCCGGCGACAGTCACGGTATCGCCATGCGACAGAGCGACGTGCGACAGCGCCCAGGCAAGACCGCGCGCGTAGTCCAACGGGGCGGGTGAACCGACCGCCATGCTGCGTGTCACGTCGACGAGGAGATGCACCGGCATCGCGACCGGCAGAAGCGCCTGTTTGACGTAGAGCCGGTCTGTGCGCGCGGCGACGTTCCAGTCTACGGCGCGAAGGTCGTCGCCCGGAGCATAGGCGCGGTAGTCGGTGAACTCGATGCGTCCGCCGACCGGCACTCCGATGCGTTCGCCGTGGCGCGCCGCGCGAGGTCGCGCCCGAGAGACGATCCGTAACGACTTCAGCGCCAGAACGTCCACATCCGGGCGAGACATCGTACCGCCTGTCGCGACGTTAGTTGAGACCCAGTTGCGACGCAATCGGCTTGAGCGCGTCCGTCACGAACGCGATGTGCTCATCGAGCGGCACGCCGAGTTCCTCGGCGCCCCTGACGATGTCGTCTCGGTTCACGCCCTTGGCGAACGCCTTGTCCTTCATCTTCTTGCGCACGGACGAAGGTTGGACGTCGTCGAGGCTCTTCAAGGGTCGCACCAGCGCGACGGCGACGATGAAGCCGGTCAGCTCGTCCACGGCGAACAGGGCTTTGTCCATGAGGCTGATGCGGGGGGCGTTCAGGTACTCGGCGTGGGATCGGATGGCGTAGAGGATGTCTTCCGGGTACCCCAATTCCGTCAGGATGGCGATCCCTCGAAGCGGGTGGGACTCCGGCGTGGGTTCCGCCTCGTAGTCGAAGTCGTGGATAAGTCCGACGACGCCCCATCGCTCCTCATCCTCGCCGAAGCGCCGCGCATAGGCGCGCATGGCGGCTTCCACGGCGTACGCGTGCCTGCGGAGCGCCTCCGTCTTCGTGTGTTCGTGGAGCGTTTCCAGCGCGGCGTCGCGACCGACGGCGTGGGTCATCCGGTCGAGTCTCCGTCGTGTGTGCGAGGGGCCCGCACGTAAATGGGGTTCGAGTAGATCCACGGTCGGAACCGTCGCCGTACCTCGACACGATAGACGCCCGCGCCGGTCACGGCATACGACAGCCGCTTGTCGTCCGCTTCGGCGACGACGTTGCCGAAGCGGATCAGGCTGATGTGCGCCGGCTCCGGGACGCTTGCGTAGACGGAGATGCCCGGTTCGAGGGGCAGTTCGTCGCCCATCATCGCGACGATCCGACCGGCGCGCTGCGCGGTGAACTGGAACCCCGTGCTGTCCGCGATCCCATCGTGCGAGATGAAGCAGTTGCCGTGTCTCAGGGCGGCGTAGACGCGGTTCGCCGCGAGGTCCGCGTCGCCGGGAACCAGCGGCTCGTCGAGCAGGATGTGTGTGCGGATCGACCGGAACGTGAACGGGTAGGGCAAAACCTTGGGATACACGATGCCCGGCATGCGCTTCGCGTGGACGTCGAGCGTGCCGATCCCCACGACGCGCCGTGTCGCGCCGACGCGATCCCACTGCGCCAGAGCTCGATGATGGGGCCCGCTCAGCATCGAGTCGGGTCGGCTCAACGCGAGCGCCACGTTGCCCCAGTGCGTGCCGCGCACCCAGTCGTGCATGTACGACCAGATTTCGATGCCGGTGTACCCCGTGGCGTCCCAGTCCGTCCAGGGGCATGCCATGGCGCGAGATGGGTAGCCTTCGCCGATGGGATGGGCGATGAACCCGATCCCGCCCTGCGCGGCGACGGCGTCGATGACCTCCTGCGCGGTGCGTCCGCCACGCCCACGCACGCTCTGGCGGATGTCGAACGCGAGGTAGTGGTCTCGAAAGCGCGGCGAGACCTCCTCTCCGACGAGGAACAGCAGGTCGCCGTGCCAGCCTTGGTAGCCGAGTTCTCTGGCGTCGAGGTGCTCATGATCGGTTAGGATGGCGAAGTCGAGCGCAGCGTCCTGCGCGTGTCGGATGATCTCGTCGACGGTTCCTGTTCCGTCGGACAGCGTCGAGTGGATATGGATCGCGCCTGCGTAGTCGTAGAGGACGGAGGGCGCTTGACTGTTCTGCGGGGACGACGACATGGGCGTATCCTAGACGTCGCTCAGTCTGTCGATACGAACTCCCGAAGCTCCTCGACGCGGCGGTCGATCTCAGCGCGCGTCAGCGCACGTTGGCGGTTCAGGCTGAAATCCTCGACATCGAACGACGCCAGAGCCGTTCCGAAGAGCATCGCGTTTCGGATCGCGCGTTCGTCCGCTGCGCCCGCCGATGCGACGTAACCCACAAACCCTCCCGCGAACGTGTCGCCGGCTCCGGTGGGATCCGCCACTTCTTCCAGCGGGTAGGCGGGGGTGACGCAGTAGCTGTCCGCCGTGAGCGAGATGGCTCCGTGGCTTCCCTTCTTCACGACGACCCGCGACGGGCCCATGCGCAGGATCGCGCGCGACGCCTTGATCAGATTCGCTTCCCCGCTCAGGAGCCGCGCTTCGCCGTCGTTGATGACGAGGATGTCGACGCGCTGCAGCGTGCGCAGCAGGTCTGCCTTCGCCGTGTTGATCCACAGGTTCATCGTGTCGGCGGTGACGAGACGCGGTCGCGTCGCCTGGTCGAGCACGCGGTATTGCAGGTCCGGCGCGATATTCGCGAGGAACACGTAATCCGAGTCCCGGTATGCAGCCGGGAGTTTCGGGTCGAACTCGGCGTAGACGTTGAGGTCGGTGGCAAGCGTCGTCGCCTCGTTCATGTCTCCCGTGTAACGTCCCTTCCAGTGGAAGGTCTTACCCTCGCGCCGCTCGAGACCCTCCAGATCGACCCCGCGACTGCGAAGGAACGCGACGTGTTCCTCGGCGAAATCGGTTCCCACCACTGCCACCAACCTCACGGGCGCGAAATAGCTCGCGGCGACCGAGAAGAAGGTCGCAGAACCCCCCAACGCCGCGTCCACGGATCCGTGAGGCGTTTCTACCGAGTCGAGAGCAACGGAACCGACGACGAGAATCGACATGCGCAGTTCCTCATGGCATCTGGCAGCGAGTCATTCGATGCGACGCTCAAAGAGTTGGGCGCGAGCGGAACCAATCGACGAAGCGCTCGATCCCTTCCTCGAACAGCACTCGCGGCTGGTATCCGAGCAACCGTCGCGCCTTGGAGATATCGGCGTGCGTGATCGGCGCATCGCTGGGGTTCACGTCGTAGTGGACGCACCGCGCCTTCTTGCCGATGCGCTGTTCCAGGAGCTCGACGATGCGGGACACGGTCACGGTGCGCGAGTCGCCCAGGTTGATGATGTCGTACGGACGAGGACGGCGAAGGGCGGCGACCACG
This sequence comes from Candidatus Poribacteria bacterium, assembly GCA_016866785.1. Lineage (NCBI taxonomy): Bacteria > Candidatus Poribacteria > Candidatus Poribacteria bacterium. The sequence continues at coordinate 5,230 of VGLH01000112.1, read as the reverse complement.
CCTTCGACGATGTCGCTGACGTAGGTGCAGTCGCGCTCGGCGGAACCGTCACCGTAGATCGGGACTTCCTGCTCCGTATCGATCAAGTGGGCGAACTTGTAGATCGCCAGATCGGGACGGAGCCTCGGTCCGTAAACGCTGAAGAACCGCAGACACGTCACGGGCAGACCGTAGAGGTGTGAATGCGTGTACGCGAGCAACTCTCCGGCGCGTTTCGTCGCGGCATAGGGCGAATAAGGGTGATCGGCGCTCGATTCCTCTCGGAACGGCACGTCGGTTCCTGCGTAGACGGATGAGGAACTGCCGAAGACGAAGCTCTTGACCGATCCTCTCGAAGCCGCTTCGAGCACGTTCAGCGTTCCCTGCACGTTGACGTCCGTGTAGAGGGTCGCCTGGGCGACCGACGTACGCACGCCCGCTCTCGCTGCCAAGTGGACGACGGCGTCGGGTCGATGCGTGTCGAACGTCTTCTCGAGCTGGAGTCGATCCCGGATGTCCCCCTCGACCCATGCGGCGTTGGGGTTCCCGGCGAAGGCTGCGACGTTCGCTCGCTTCTGCTCGCGGGCGTAGAACGGATCGAAGTTGTCGTAGCCGACGACCCGACACCCAGCCATCAGTAGATGCTCGACGACATGGGAACCGATGAACCCCGCGCCACCCGTCACAAGGACGGTCTGGGGCTCGTACGTCGTAACTCGGTCGGTCTCACGATCCGTCACAGTAGACCTCAACGATGGGCTGCCGTATCGCGGCGGCTCTCATGAGCCACGAGGATTGCCGACAGCACGGCACAGACGCCAAAGAGAACGGCGAACGCCCCGAAGAGACCTCGTGGATCGAGGCTCAAGCCTCCGAGGGCGCGCGTTATGCTTACCACGAAAACGAGCACGACACCAAGATCGCGCCAGAAGAAGACCGCGCCCAACGCCGACGGGCGCTCGGCGCTGTCTGCGACATCGCCGACAAGTGCCGAAGCCACCGGCGGAACCAGTCCGCCCAGCAATCCCAGCAAGAACGCAGCGAGCGCCGCGCTCCACGCTGCGGGTACTGCCGACGCCGCACCGAGCCCCGCCGCACCGATCCCGAACGAGACGAATAGTACCGCGCCGCGCCCCCACTTATCCGAAGCCGGGCTCCCCGTCAGGCTCAGAAGGGCTCGCGCCAGTGGGAAGAACGCCGCCGTGCTGAGCAGCGGATGCGTCAACGTCTCGCGGATGAACGCCGGGAAGACGCTCAGCATCAGTCCGAATCCGACCGACGATGCCGCCATCAGGAACGCGGCGATGCGCAGTCTGGGATGCGCCATGTAGCGGAGCGCCGTTCGCAGACCGACGGTGCGGGGTGCGTCAGCGCGCGGCAGCCGGGCCAGACACAGGACGCCCAGCGCCATGGTGGCGGCGGTCAGACCCAGACGCCATCGGTGTGCGGCGACGGTTCCGCCCTGTGACCGAAGCAGCCAGTCGAACAGCAGCACTCCGAGGGCGAACCCGATGTTCGACGACGCGTGGAACACGCCCGAGGCGAAGCCGTAGCGCGATGTCCGCGAGGCGTCCAGCACCTGGGCTCCGCTGGTGAGCCACATCGACGCCGCCCCCCACCCCCATACCGCCGCCGCGAGGAACGCAATGGCGACGCCCCCGGCAGGACCGCTCAGGTACGAGGCGACCCACACGGCGAGCACGAAGAGCGGGTAGGTCGCCGCACCCACGACGTTGGAGAGGTAGTCTCCGAGCCGTCGAATCGTCGCGCCGACGAGGACGCGCCAGAACATGAAGCTGACGTAGACGGTGCCCAGAACGCTCTGGGCGATGGTCTCGCCCCATCCGAGCGTCTCGTTCAGGTAGGCGACCAGGAACTGCTGGTGCGACGCGCCGCAGAAGAGGAACAGGTAGGCGACGGAGAGCCATGCGAGTTCGCGTGAGATCGTAGGCTCCTCACAACGCTGGTGGTTTCGCGGCGTCGAATCCATCACGGCGCGGGCGACGCCGCTCGAAGTGCGGGTGCTGGCTCGGATCGTCGGTTCAGGTCAACGTATCACGTCGGCAGAACGCGGTAAACGACCGACATGACGACGCGCCGCCGGTTTCGTATACTACGCGGAACCGATCAGAAGGGAACGACATGAGCGATGTATGGCTTGCGCTCAGCGAGGCGGCGTCTCTGGTGCAGGAGCAGTTCGCTCGCGAAGGGCGCACGATTTCGCGAAAGACCGTCAGCCGCTGGGCGAGCGACGGCAAGGTGAGCGCAGCGAGGCGAGGGAGCCGCTGGTTCATCGAGCGCGAGTCGCTGCTGAAGTATCTCGGGGAGCTGCTGGCGGGCTCGGTCGACGTGACGCCCGCACAGCCGGAGCCTGCCAACCGACTCCGCGAGCAGATCGCGCGACGAAACGCCCAGTTCCTCCGCGACCTCGAAGCCGGGATCGACTGACTCACCGCCTGGCGAAGTGCTTTCCGGCGTACTCGGTCCCTGCCGGCGTCCACTGGCTGTAGAACGCGCGCGTCGCCGGGTCGTCGTGGCACGCCAGCCGCTCTGGAATGAGCGCCCAGTTGGTCAGGACGGGGCTCGCCGCGCGGCTGAAATAGGTGTGCTGCGTGCGCCGACCGTGGTTGCAGGTTCCCGCCAACCGCGTGTGGTAGATCGCGATATTGTAGAGGATCGTGGTTCCCGCCTTGCCGCGGATCGGTAGCTCGCAGTAGCCGGGCAACTCGGCGCGCGCCTGATCCATCGTCTCGTACCGGTGGCTGTTCGGAACGACGCAGAAGCACGGGCAGCACTCCTGCACGTCGGTCAAGTAGGTGATCGTGCAGGCGTAGGCGCATTCGTACAGATGGGTCTCATCCCAATTGCGTCGGGTGATCTGCGGTCGATCCTGGTGGAACGCCATGCCAACTTCCCGGCTGTTCTCCGGCGGCGCGTCGCGGAAGTCGAACTGGGCGAACCGGATGTCGTCTCCCAAGATCGACCGAACCAGCTCAAAGACGCCAGGGTACTGGACGAACCGGTCGAGCTCCGGGTGCTCCACCAGGATCTGCCCATGCGACAGGAGGGCGTGTTTCCCGACGCCCCATTCGTCGGGAATCCGCTGCTGGGACCGATCCACGAAGTCGTTGAGGACCCGCACATCGGCGGCGTCCATGCCGTCGCGAATGACGGCGTAGAGGTTCGCCTTGAAGAAGGTCAGGATGCCGTCGCGGTCGGCTCGCGCGAATGTCGGAACCACTCGTTCTCCTCTTGACTGGCGAGTTGGCTGTCTAGGAACGCGGCAGTCCGCGCGGGTCTTCGTCGAAAGGCGTCGTGTCGGCGCGGGTGATCGACCAGTCGAGCAGGTCGAGGGTCAGTCGATGCCGTAAGCGCGCGAGCGCTGGGTCGTCGTACCGGTTGACGAGCTCTCTCGGATCGGTTGTTAGGTCGTAGAGCTCGCTCCGTCCGTTGGGTCGGTAGATGAGCTTGACGTCTCGCATGCGGATCATCGTCGTTCGGCAGACGGACAGAGGGTGATCCTGCTGCTGCCTGCCTTTCGGGTAGTAGACGTGGCTCGAATCGCGTCCCGCCTGGTCTCCGACACTCCTTCCCTCGAAGCAGTGCGGCTCGAACGCGTCGTAGCCGCCTTCGGCGAAGACGGCGCGCGTCATGTCGGCGGGACTTCCTCGTGTCAGGGGAACCAGCGACCTGGCGAAGTGCGTGTGCCGAGGCTCGATGCCGGCGAGATCGAGAACGGTCGCCATCACGTCGAACGCTTCCACCGGCTGACGGCTCACGTGCCCTCGTTTCCCGTCCGGTGCCACGACGATCAGCGGAACGCGGGTCAGCGTGTCGTCCAGCGCGCTGGGCCACTTCTCGACGAGTCCGAAGTCGCCCGCCCAGTCGCCGTGATCCGACCACAGGATGATCGCCGTGTTCTCGAGGTAGCCCATCGCTTCGACGGTGTCGAGAAGCTCGCCGATCAGTCGGTCGACGAACGTCGTCATGCCGAGGTAGACCGCGTTCACCTGTCGGAAGACGCCCTCGTCGAGCTCATCCAGGCGGCGGTACCGGCGGATCAGGTCGTGGAAGTCCGGCTTCCCGTCGACGGGCGGACGCAGCGCGGGGATGTCGCGGATGTCGTACATGCTGTGCCACGGTTCCGGCGCGCCGTACGGCGGATGCGGCAGAACGGTCGGCAGGAACACGCAGAATGGTTCCTTGGGACGGGACTGCAGGAAGTCCATTGCCATCCGGTAGCAGCGCGCGTCTCCGTGTTCCTCGACCGCGCCGTCGAAGGGATGGCTCAGGAAGGTGTAGCGTCGCGGGTCGTCCGGCTCGTGGAGAGGGTCGGCGAACACGCGCCCGCCGCCGCGCGCCTCCGTGATGCAGTCCCCCACCTCCGGGTGCACCAGCATGTCGTTCTTGCCGTACCACCTTATGTCGTATCCCGCCTCGTGGAGGTAGCGGAACAGGTGCGGCTCGTACGGGCGAAGGGAGTGCCACAGCGTTCGGTGACCCCGCGTCGAGGCGTAGAGCCCCGTCATGAAACTGCACCGCGACGGCGTACAGACCGTGTGCTGGATATGGCACTGGTCGAACCGTGTGCCGAGGCTCGCCAGACGATCCATGCCGGGGGTCTGGACCAACGGATGTCCGTAGCACTCGATGGACTCGGCGCGCAGCTCGTCCGGGTTGAGCAGGATGAAGTTCATGTGCCGACCAGCCGCTGCCCTAGAACGTGCTCTCGCGCGTCGTCAGCGGACACCAGCGCGACGTGAGCAGGTAGTCCAACGCGATCTCCTGCGACTCCGACGTGCCGATGCGGCGCAGAGCCGTCATCGACTCGGAGCGCACGTACCGGTTAGTGTCGTTGAGACCGTCGCGGAGCGCATCCATCGCGCCTGAGGCGTTGGGGCCCAGCCGCGCCAGCGCCAGGGCGGCGTTTCGGCGGACCCACTCGTCGTCGTCCTTCATCGCCGACGCCAACGCAACCGCCCCGTCTGACACGCGCTGACCGGCGGTTCCGATGGCTTCTACGGCGACGCGCCGGACAGTCACTGCTGGGTCCGCTGCGGAGCGACACAGGGCACCGACAGCGCTGTCGGCTGACAAGCCGATGTCGAGGAGGGCGTTCGCCGCCATCTCGCGGACCTCGGCGCGAGCGTCTTCCAGCGCATCGACCAGCGGCTGCACCGCAGGGCTGCCCATCGCAGTGAGCCCGTAAGCGGCGTTCCGCCGCACGTACCCCGACTCGGAGCGCAATCCA
>VGLH01000111.1 GCA_016866785.1 Candidatus Poribacteria bacterium | reverse complement strand
TGGGCGGCTGCCCTGAGCGCTCGCGAGGTCGGACCCGCGTGGGAAGCGCGTTCTGTGGATGGCTTCCGCTCGGCAACGGCATTCTCAGTGTACGTCCGAGGCGAAGTCGTCTACGTGTTCGAGGCGCTGTTCCGCCAGACGTGGGTCCGCGAACGCGAGCTCATGGACGCGATGGATTCCATCGGATGGATGGTCGGGGCGTTCGTCGACCGCCGACGCCAGGAGAACGAGCTACGCGAGAGCGAGATGCGGTTGTCACGAGCCCAGCGCGTCGCCGCCATCGGCGACTGGGACGTCGACGTCGGGGAACAAGTCTACTGGTGGTCCGACGAAGTGTACCGGATCTGCGGCATCGCTCCGGGCCCGGACTTCACACCATCCCGTGGCGTCGTGACATCGTTGATCCATCCCGACGACCGCGCCCGAGTCGCCGCCAGTCGGCGGGCTGCCGAGCGCGATCACACGTCCCTCAGCATCGACTACCGCATCGTCCGACCAGACGGCGGGATCCGAGCGATCCATGAGGAAGGTACGTTCGTCTACGAGGGCGACGAAGCCGTGCGCGCCTTCGGGACCGTCCAGGACGTCACCGCGAGGTGGCGCGCCGAGCGTGTCCAGGCGTTGCTCTACGAGATCGCCGAGGCGGCCCTGATGACCGAAGACCAGGACGGTTGGCTGAGCTCGGTGCATCAGTCGCTTCGTTCCGTACTCAATGTCGGCGGCTATCTCGTGGCTCTGGCGACGCCGGGCGATGCCGCCAACCTCCGCGTGGCGTATGCGTCCGGGAATCCGTACGCATCCGGTGCCTGGATGGAGCGACTTGAGCGCGTCCTTGCCACGCGACAGTCAGAGCTACTCAGCCGCGAAGCCATCCGCGACCTTGGGAATGCCGACGCCCTGGAGAACACTCCAAGCTACTGGGTCGCCGTGCCGCTGGAATCGCACGGATCAGGAATCGGCGTCCTCGTGCTCCAGGGTGGTTGTGGCTCGCCGCGTTTCGGCGACGACGACATGGACATCCTTCGCTACGTCTCCGGTCAGATCGCCACAGCCATCGACCGCAAGCGGTCCGTCGATGCGCTCGCCGACCGCGAGCGGCTCTACCACACCCTTCTTGAGACGTTGCCGGACGGCGTGTTCACCACAGACTTGGTCGGAATAACGCTCTACTGCAACACACCCAAGCTGGCGATGCACGGTCTCACCAAACCCGAGGATCTCATCGGCAGGAGCGCGCTCGAGCTGTTCGCACCAGAAGACATCGAGCAGGCGATGATCGACATGGGTCAGTTGCTCCAAAGTGGCAGCTTACGGAACTACCAATACACATTGCTTCGGGCTGACGGGACGCGGTTCCCGTGCGAAGTGTGCGCGACGGTCCTTCACGACGAGCACGGGGCCCCGACCGGCTATCTCGGGGTCGTTCGAGACATCTCGGATCGCCAAGCCTCTGCAGCCGCTTTGCGGCGGAGCGTCACCCGTCTACGAGCGGTGCTGGACGGCATCCCAGACCTGATGTTCCGCATCGCCCGAGACGGTCGGTTCGTCGATGTGATCCCTGCGAAGGGAATGGGGCTGTACGTGCCGGCGCAGGATTTCATCGGCAAGCACGTTGGCGCGATCTTCCACGAGTCCGTTGACGAGATCATGGGCTGTGTCAGCCGCGCGCTCGCAACCGGCGAGACGCAGACGCTCGAATACGTCCTCTCGCGTGGGCAGATACCCCGACACTTCGAGGCTCGCTACGTGAAGTGCGGCGAGGACGAGGTGCTTGCGATTGTGCGCGAGATCACCGACCGCAGAGCTGCCGAGATCGCTCTCCGCGAGAGCGAGCAGCGATTCCGCACGGTCTTTGAGTCGTCGCCGGTCGGCATGATGATCTCCGACGAAGACGGACGACCGATCCGAAGCAATCGAGCTCTTCGAGACTCCTTGGGATACTCGGACGCAGAGCTCTCATCGCTATCGCTCCATGACCTCATTGCGCCGGAGGATCGCGAGGCGTCTGCCGCCGCCTACGCCGAGCTCGTCCAGGGCATACGGGCGGACTGCGCGGACACTGGAACCTATGTCGCGCGCGATGGCTCGGAGCATTGGTGTTCGCGCGCCATCGCCTCGATTCGCGACGGCGATGGTCGCTTCGCGTTTGCGGTCGTCGTGATCGAAGACCTGACCGAACGCCGGCAGATTCAGCTAGCCCTGGAGAGGTTCGAGCTCGACCGGAAAGCGCTGCTGGACTCCGTAAACGCCATCCTGTGGGAGGCGGATCCGGCAACCCTTGCGCTGCGATACGTCAGTCGACAGGCAGAAAGGCTGCTCGGGTATCCTATCGAACGGTGGCTGGACCACTTCGGGTGTTGGCTGGCGGTCGTTCACCCGGATGATCGGGACCAAATCGAGTTGGAGTACCGAGCTCACCTGGCGAGCGGGAGCAATCACGAGCTCGAATATCGAGTGATATCGGCGGACTGCAGCGTTCACTGGGTACGCAATATCGTCGCGGTCGAAACCGCCGACGGCGCGTTGACCCGCGTCCGTGGCGTGATGGTCGACTGCACCGAGCGCCGACTCGCGGAGGCTGCCGTCCATGACCTGAACGCCGAGTTGGAACGCCGCATCACAGACCGGACAGCGGACCTGTCGGCTGTCGTAGCGGAACTGGAGCGCTCCAACGCCGATTTGCAGAACTTCGCCTATGCGGCGTCGCATGATCTGCAGGAACCGCTGCGAATGGTGTCGAGCTACCTGCGACTCCTGGTTCGGCGGCACGGTCCCGACCTCGAACAGTCAGCGCTGGACTACATCGATTTCGCCGTGGACGGCGCGTTGCGGATGCAGCGGATGATCGACTCCTGCCTCGAGTATTCCCGTGTCGGCACGCGCGGGCTGGCTTTCGAGTCCACCGACCTGGGCGAGACCCTTGAGGGCGTCCTGACCGATCTCAGCGTGACGATCCGCGGGTCCGACGCGATCGTCGAGAGCGACGCCCTCCCCGTCGTGCAGGCAGACCCCCGCCAGATGCACCAGCTTCTCGCCAATCTGATCGCCAACGCGATCAAGTTCCGTGGTTCCTCGCAGCCGCGGATCCGCGTCTCCGCGTCTTGCCAGAACGGTGTGTGGGAGATTACGGTCTCGGACAATGGAATCGGTATTGCCCCGGAATATCGCGCTCGAATCTTCGACATGTTTCAGCGGTTGCACACCCGAGACGAATACGAGGGAACCGGTATCGGGCTCGCGATCTGCAAGCGAATCGTCGAACGGCACGGGGGTACGATCTGGGTGGACTCCGAAGATGGAGTCGGATCGACATTCCACTTCACGCTGCCCAGAGACACGTAGTCGGAGGCGCACCAATGAACGTCGATTTCGAACCCGGACGAACTACGAACGTTCTTTTGATCGAGGACAATCCGGGAGATGTGCGACTGGTTCAGGAGGCGTTCGCCGAATGTGAGGCTCCGTGCACCATCCAGGTCGTTTCGGACGGGGCCCGAGCGCTCGAGACGATCCGGTCGCGCGCGCAGTGCAACGGCGCGATGCCAAACCTCGTGATACTAGACCTCAACCTGCCGAAGATGAACGGTCTGGAGGTCTTGCGCGAAATCAAGCAGGAGCCAGCCTTGCGGACGATCCCAGTGATCGTCTTGACGTCGTCTCGGGACGCCCGAGACATCCGGGCGGCGTATGACGCACACGCCAACGCGTACGTCGTCAAGCCGCACGACTTCGATCAGCTGGCGCGATCTCTGTTGGCAGTGAGCGATTTCTGGATGAGTACGGCGGTGCTCCCGCCCCAAGAAAGGCGTCTCGATGCGCGAAGCGGCTTCGATAAGGGTACTACTGGTTGAAGACAATCCGGGCGATGCGCGGCTGGTACGGGAGTACCTCTCAGAGTCCGGTATCACCTTCAGCGTGGAGCACGTTCAGCGAGTGTCCGATGCCGTGTCGCGGCTTCGGTCGGGAGGGATCGACGTCACGCTGCTCGATCTGACGCTCCCAGACGGACTGGGCATCGACACGGTCGTCCAGGTGTGCGCCGTCGATCCGACCGTACCGACCGTCGTCATGAGCGGCTTGGAGGACGAGACGACGATCGCGCGGGCTGTGGAGGAGGGCGCACAGGATTACCTCATCAAGGGTCATGTGGACGCATACCTGCTATCGCACGCGATCCGATTCGCCATCGAGAGGCATCGGATCTTGGCAGCGCAGTACGTCAGCAGACGAGATGTTGGGCGGCTACTCAATGAGCAGCGGATGGCTGCGTTGGAAGCCAAGGTGGACCGGCTCGTCGAACTGATCGGTGAGAATCCACAGCGCTAGCGCGAACCCGACGGCAAGGCTTGCAGGCTGAACTCGACGTACTGGGCAGGGAAGATGAAGGCGAGGTGTCCTTCCCATCGAGTTGGGAACCGATTCGCCCACGCCGCGATGCCAAGAACCCGGTAGATTCTATAGAATACGATGCGGCGACGCACCAGACGGAATCGTCGACCAGTCCGTAGACCAGGTCGGCACGTTCCCTCTAGGCAGAAGTCGAGGCTGCGCGCTGACAGATAGTGCCGATGTGTCGGGTCCGCGTACGCATCCATGCTCGTGAAGTGCGGAATGCGCACCTCAACGGTACCACCGGGCTTGAGCAGGCGATGGAGCTCCGCGATTGTTCGCGGCACATCGTCGAGGTGCTCCAGGATGTCGCGGCAGACGATGCGCTGGAATGAACCGTCCGCGAACGGGTACGGGTAGACGTTGAGGTCGCAAACGACGTCCACGGCTGCGGCGTTTCCGTCGATGTCGCAGCCGATCACGCCCTCGATGCGGTGATCGCCGCAGCCGATGTTCAGAGCATCCCGCGCGCCGTCGGAAGGTGAAGCGATGACGCGGCTTGCCACGCTAGCCCCTCAGATACTCGCCGAGGTCCATACCAGCCTCGAGTCCGTGTCGGGCGCAAGCTTCGGCGAGCTCGTCCGACGCGTCGCCGGAGCGCAACGGATCTTCCTGACGGGGCAGGGGCGCACCGGCTTGGTTGCGAGGGCGTTCGCCATGCGGGTTTCTCAGTTAGGGCGTACGTCGTACGTTGTCGGCGAGACCACCGTGCCCGCCATCGCGCCGGGAGATATCCTGGTCGCCTGCTCCGGGTCCGGCGAGACCATGGTTACATGCGCCTATGCTGAACGGGCTCGCAGACTGGGCGCCGAGGTCGCCGCGATCACCGCTCGACCTGCGTCCAGGCTGGCGAACGCCGCCCACCTGACGGTCACCATCGCGTCGGGACCGTCATCGCAACTAGGAAATGCCCGGTTCGAGCAGACGCTGCTTCTACTCCTCGACGCCGCCGCCATGGCGCTCGCCCAAGACTGGGACGTCGATCCTGCGGCGATCTGGGACAACCACGCCAACCTCGAATAGCCGTCACATGACGCCAGCGCCCCGGAACGGCATGTGCTGAACCGGGTCGTAGACCGGCCTTTCCAGGTAGTCGTTGACTTCCGGCACTGCCTTGCCGCGCAGCAGGAACGCGCTGGGCCACGCCTTGACGGTGATGCGCGTCGTTGTCGGGATGTAGCGGATCGTGAGACCGCATCGCCTGCGCGACGAGGTGTTCGCGTTGCTCCCGTGGATCAGATTCGGGTGGTGAACCGACACATCTCCCGCGTTCAGGATCACGTCGACCGCCCGCGCCTCGTCCTCCGCGCTCACATCCATGCCGGAGCTCAGGACGTTGGCGACATCCGTACGCCGTTCCATCGGGCGCAATTCGGCATGCTGCGTGCCAGGAACGACCCGCATGCACCCATTCTCCGGCGTCGAATCATCGACCGCGAGCCACAGCGTCACGACCTCCATCGGATCGAGGGGCCAATAACTCCCGTCCTGATGCCAGAGGACAGGCTGACCATCCGACGGCGGCTTGCTGATGTAGTGGGATGCGAAGAGCGCGATGTCAGGTCCCACGAAGAGCTCGGCAACGTCGAGCAAACGGCTGTCGCTGATCAGGCGGACCCAGAACGGGTCGTTCCGTACGAGCGTGTGCCCTAGATGCTCAGGCCTCAGGTGCGGGTTCTTTTCGAGGAGCCAATCCACATGGGCGCTGGCTTCGCCGACCAGGTCCGCATCGAGGACGTTGCGGAACACGGCGTAGCCGTCCCGTTCGTAGGCGGCGACCGCCGCAGGCGATTGCGTCACCGGAACCGACCTCCCTGTCGATGTCACTCACCGTCGGTCAACGAAACGTGCGTCACCGGTCCGATATCCGACAACGCTCGTCCGAAACTCCCTTCCCTCCCCACGGTAACGATCGTCAGCGCATCCGGCTGTAGGTACTGCTGCGCGACTCGCCGCACGTCCGCAACGGACACGGTCTGGATGCGCTTCGTGTACGCCGACAGGAAGTCTTCCGGGTACCCGTGGTAAGCGACTGCCATGTCTTGGCTGACAATCTGCTCATTGGAGGTGTACGCGAAGATGAACGAGTTGACGATGGAGTTCCTCGCCAGATCGAGCTCTTCGTCGCTCACGTCGCCTTCGCGCATACTCGCCATCAGGTCGCGCATCAACTCGATCGCCTGAACGGTGGTCTCGGACTTCGTGCTGCTGCCGGCGAGGAAGATCCCTCTCAGCGCACGACGGCGGAACACCGACTGCGCGTAGTAAGCGAGCCCACGGTTCGACCGCACCTCGCGCATCAGCCGCGACGTGAATCCGCCGCCGCCGAGGATGTAGTTCATGACGGTCACGGCGTACACGTCGGGGTTGGTCCGGGTGATTCCGAGATGTCCCATCAGGACGCTCGTCTGATTCAGGTCCTTCTCGATGTGGTAGACGCCTGCGTTGCGCGCGTCGGTAGCCTGGGGCGGCTCCGCAACCGCCTCGCCGGACGACTGCCAGCCGCCCAACGCCTGCGTCAGCAGCTCAATGATCGCGTCCCGACGGAAGTCGCCGCTGACCGCAAGCCAGAGGTTCTCCGGACGATAGTGCTTCCTGTGGAACTCGACCAGGTCATCCCTCGTGATCGACTGGATCGACTTCTCCGTCGGCTGTGAACCGTACGGATGGGAGCCGTAGATGAGCCGGTACAGTCGGCGGCTCGCAACCTGGTTGGGGTTGTCGTTCTGCCGACGGATACCCTCGAGCGCTTGGTTCCGCGCCAACTCGAGCTTGTCTTCGCGGAACGCCGGATGCAGCAGTACGTCGGCGAACAGTTCGATGCCTAACTCGATATCGGAAGCCATGACCGACAGCGATGCCCGCGCCGCGTCGTCTTCGATGGAGGATCCGACCGAACCCGCGATGAACTCCAGGGTCTCGTTCAGTTCGTCGGGCGTTCGGGACTCGGTTCCGCCGGTTCGGAGGACGGTCGCCGTTAAGCTGGCGAGCCCTTCCTTCCCGGGTGGATCGAACACATCTCCCGTTCGGATCATCGCGGAGATGTCGAACACGGGCAGTTCGTGATCCTCGAGCAGGAACAGGCGGATCCCGTTGGGGAGCGTCACGTGCTCCGGCGACGGCGGCGTGAACTCGAGGGGCTCGAACGCCAGTTCCTTCGGCAGCGCGCCGAGGGCGTTCGCCGCGAGCATCGCCCAGCAAGCCGCGACGACCAGACCCATGGCTGCGGGCTTTATGCGCTCTCTTGCCACTGGGAGTGCCTCCTACTCGGATTCTGTCGCGGTCTTGACGAGCGTCGCCACGGTCCGGTTCGACGCCTTGAGATACTGCTTGGCGACGCGCTGAACATCCTCCGCCGTGATGCGGGCGACGGTCTCGCGGAACTGGAGAACGTACTTCCACGTTCCCGCGATGGACTCGAAGTACGCGAGCTGCGATGACATGCCCTCGTTCGAGTTGAGCCCCCGGATGAATCCCGCTTCGAGCTGGTTGCGGATCTTCTGCAGTTCCCTCTCTGGAACGGGCTCGTTGGCGAGCCGTTCGAGCTCGGCGTAGATCGCCTTCTCGGCGTCCTCCGCCGTGTGCGGGAACCTCGGCGTGGCTTCGATCAGGAACAGGTTCGGGTAGCGCGCGCCGGGCCACCCGTTGTACGTGTCGACGTTGACGGCGACCTGCTGTTCCTCGACGAGCGCACGGTAGAGCCGGGATGTCCGGCCCGACGTGAGCAAGCCGCTGATGACGTCGAACACGAAGTCATCGAAGGACGGAACGGTCGGCTTGTGGTAGCCGATCATCACCTGCGGCTCGGCATCGAACTCGACGGAAACGCGGCGCTCTCCCGCCTGCGGCGGCTCCACGGTCGCGATTCGCTCCGGGATCGGCTGCGGCGGGATGTCGCCGAAATACGAAGCCATCCTCTCGATGACCTGTTCCGGCTCGATATCGCCCACGATCGCCACGACCACGTTGTTCGGAGCATAGAACGTGCGGAAGAACGTCTCCGCATCGGGCCGCTTCAGGCGGTTCACGTCGGTGGGCCAGCCGATCACAGGTCTTCCGTACGGGTGCGCGACGAACGCCGCCGCCTGGAACTGCTCCTGCAGCACGCCGTCCGGCTGCACTTCGTAGCGCATGCGCCGTTCTTCGAGGACGACGTCGCGCTCGACGTAGAACTCGCGCAAGATCGGGTCGCGCATGCGCTCCGACTCGATCATCATCCACAGCTCCAGCTTGTTCGCTGGGAGCGACATGTAGTACGTCGTGTAGTCGATGCTTGTTCCGGCGTTCAGGTTCTCCGCGCCGTGATACGAGAGAACTTGGTCGAGCTCGTTGCTGAGAACGTACTGCTTCTGCTCCTCCTGCGCGGCATCGATCTGCTGCCGGAGCTCGTTGAGCCGTTCGGACTCCTCGCCCTGACTCGCATCCCTCTCGCGGTCGTATTCGGCGTAGAGCTCGTCGAGCCTCCGAATGATGGGAGCTTCCGCCTCATAGTTCGTCGTCCCTAGGACCTTGGTTCCCTTGAAGAGCATGTGCTCCAGCATGTGGGCGATGCCGGTCTGATTCACCGGTTCATCGACCGCTCCGACCTTGATGTACATGTTCACGGCGACGGTCGGGGACTGTGTGCGTCGGAGCAAAAGCAGTCGCATGCCGTTGGGAAGCGTGTGTTCGATGACGCGCTCTTCGAGGTCTTGAGCGTACGCGAGGGGTAGCACCAACGCGCACAGCACCCACGTAGCCGCGAATCGCCAACGCCATCCTGCCATGGGGCCGTACTCCTAGAAGACTCGGCACGGTTTGGAACTCCGGGCTTCGCTGCCAGTATATCACTGCGCAGAAGACCCAACAACACGCGGCATCGAGCCCGATCCGAGCCGAGGAAGCACATCCGATACACGATTATCCGATTTGAGACTCCGAATTCGTTAATTGACCGTTGCAACGGACGAACGAGTCGGCTATTGTCGTGCCAGAGCGTGGAGTTGCGCCTGTGCGCCGCCCATGTTCCGCCACCCGAACGTCACGGTCTGTGACCCAGGGTAAGACCTGAACGTACGAGGGCTTGGTATGCGACAAGAGAATCACACCCCAAGCGGCTCTGCCCAGCAGCCTGGTCCATCGCGACGAGGCTTCCTGGGAACCGTCGCGATGATCTTCGGCGTACTCGTGTCCTACGCGACCGCTGCATCGTACGGTCTGCAGTTCCTGTTCCCGAGGCGCGAGCGGCGCACACCGCAGCGCGTTTACATCACATCGAGGACGCACCTCGAAGAGGAGGGCGCCAAGAAGTTCCGGGACCTCCGTGGTCACGATGTCGTTCTCGTGCAGACGGCAGGCGGATTGCGGGCGATCTCGACGACGTGCACCCACTTGGGTTGCCACGTCTACTGGGAACCCGAGCACAACCGCTTCTTCTGCCCCTGCCACAACGCCGTCTTCGACGTCGACGGCAACGTCGTTGTAGGGCCCCCGCCCCGACCTCTGCAGCAGTACGCGGTCGAGGAAGACGAGGGCTCCATCTTCGTCATGCTGGACGCCTAGGAAGGACTGCGACATGCCAAACATGCGACGTGCGGTCAACTGGGCGAAGCGGTCCTTCCCGTTGGATCTCGACGAGTTCAAGCACCTGACTGCCGAGGCGATCCCAATGCACCTCAAGCATTGGTGGTTCGCCCTGGGCGGAACGCCTCTCTACTTGTTCGTCGTCCAGGCGATGACAGGCATTATCCTGACCTTCTACTACTCCCCTAGCCCTGGCACTGCGTACCAGTCCGTCGCCCACATCACGAACGAAGTCCGATTCGGATGGTACATCCGCAGCGTTCACCACTGGGCGGCGAATCTGATGGTGCTCGCCGTGCTGATGCACGTGGTCCGCGTGTTCTTCACGCGCGCCTACCGGAAGCCGCGCGAGATGAACTGGATGTTCGGAGTCGCCATCCTGCTGACCGTGTTCACGTTCGGCTTCACGGGCTATTCGCTCGTCTACGAGCAGCTTTCCTACTGGGCTGCCGTGGTCGGAACGAACATCGCCGAAGCAACCCCGGTCGTCGGTCACATGATGGCTCGGTTCATCCGGGGCGGCGATGAAGTAGGCGCGAACACACTCACCCGGTTCTTCGTGCTGCACATCGGCGTTCTGCCGACTGTGATGGTCATTCTGCTGGGATTCCATGTCCTGCAGATTCGGCTGCACGGCGTCCATTTCGACGTCGCCATCCACGCAGACGCTGATCTCGACGAGGGCGACGAGGAGGAAGCCGGGAAGACCTTCCCGTTCTTCCCCGATCATGTGATGACCGAGCTGATCATCGGGATGACGCTGACGATTCTGCTCACCGTTCTGGCGTTGATCGCGCCAGCGCCGCTGGGCCAGATGGCGGACCCGAACGTGACGCCGGAGCACATCAAGCCTGAGTGGTACTTCTTCCCGATGTTTCGCTGGCTCAAGCTGACGTCGTTCACAGTCGGCGTACTCGGGGCGATGGTGTTCGTGACAATCTTCCTGTTCTGGCCCGTCGTCGATCGGCTCCTGGAACGGGCTTTTCCCAACAAGCACGCGACCGTCTGGATCGGCATTGTCGGTGTGCTAATCCTCATCGCATTCACGATCTGGGAACTGTTCGTCTAGGAACCTCCAAGGGAGTTGCGCGATGTCATTGAAGGCGAAGCAGATCATCATCGGCGGTCTGAGCTTCCTCCTGCTCGCCGCACTCATCGTCGTCGGGTACGTCGAGAGCGTGAGACGTATCCCCGGCGCCAAACCACACATCGTCATATCATCCGACAACGCGAAATGTATCGACTGCCACTCGCAGCCGAGCAACGCCCGGACTGCCGTGATGCAATGGAAGGAAAGCGTTCACGCCCAGAAGGGCGTCGGATGCTTGGAGTGCCACTCGGCTGAGGATGCCGACGTGGACGCCTTCGAGCACTACACCTACACAATCGCCACGGTGGTTTCACCCAAGGACTGCTCGAAGTGCCATCGAGAGGTGTTCGACCAGTTCCAGCGGAGCCATCACGCGCAAGGGGGCAAGATCCTCGGATCGCTCGACAACGTGCTCGCCGAGGTCGTCGAGGGACATTCGCCGATTGTCAATGGCGAGAAGAGCGAAAGCGCGGCGGCAGTCAGCGGGTGTAAGCAGTGCCACGGGTCCGAGATCAAGGTGATGAAAGATGAGCAGGGGAACCCGATCAAGCGCGCATCCGGCGTGCTCGTGCTCGACCCCGACACCTGGCCCAACACGGGTATCGGCAGACTGAATCCCGACGGCTCGCTCGGCTCGTGCGCAGCGTGCCACAACCGTCACTTCTTCTCAGTCGCGCAAGCCCGCGAACCCGACGACTGCGGCAAGTGCCATCTGGGCCCCGATCACCCGCAGTACGAGATCTACCGAGAGTCCAAGCACGGCATCAACTTCATCGCGCACAAGGAGGAGATGAACCTCAAGGCGCGCCCGTGGATCGTCGGCAAAGACTACGTCGCAGCGCCGACCTGCGCCACCTGCCACATGAGCGCGACGCCGAACCAGGGCGTAACCCACGACGTGGGCGAACGCATCTCGTGGACGCTGCGACCCGCCATCTCCGAGAAGGTGGACGCAGTAGCCCTCAAGGCGGGCGAGCAGACGATCCCGTGGGAAGAGCGCCGCGAGAACATGAAGGACGTCTGCCATCAGTGCCACTCGGCGCAGTACGTGGCGGCGTTCTACACGCAGTTCGACGACCTTGTCGAACTCTACAACACCAAGTTCGGCATCCCGGCGACCGACATCATGAAGGCGATGAAGGCGAAGGGACTCATCACCGCCGATACCGAGTTCGACGACGAGATCGAGTGGACCTACTACTATCTGTGGCACCACGAGGGCCGCCGGGCTCGAATGGGAGCCTCGATGATGGGTCCCGACTACACGCAGTGGCACGGCATGTTCGAGGTTGCCGACCGGTTCTACGTCGAGTTCGTGCCCCAGGTGAAGGAGGTCATCGAACACGGCAAGGCGACCGGGAAGCGCTCCGAAGCGGTCGAAATCGAGCACATGCTCGACGAGATCCTGTCGCGACCCGAACACCGGTGGTTTGTCGGGAAGATGCCGCCGGAAGAACGCGCCGCACGCGCCGAAGCGTCGGCGGAGTTCAAGAAGCGCTACGCCGGCACTGAGAAGTAGCTCTCATTTCGTAGAGCGGTGACGATCCGTAGGGGCGACGCGCCGCGTCGCCCCTACTTCACGGTGTCCGTGGATTCGGCGAATATCTGCGAAACAGACCACTCAGCTCAACGTGCCGCACTGAACCATCACGCCAGAGCCCGACGCCGTTCGGCATCGGGCTCTGGCTTTCTTGTCGCCCCAAGACGCCGGGTGCTACCATCTGGGCGTGACGCCACACCCCGCGCCTGAGCCCGGCTCCAGGGGCACGGTCTCCGATGGCTCCGATCCTCCAAGTCGCCCTTGATTTCTACAACCTGCCGCGCGCCGTCGCTGTCGCCGAGGAGGCATACGCCGCTGGCGCTCGATGGCTCGAAGCCGGCACGCCGCTCATCAAGAGCGAGGGCCTGAACGCCGTCCGCGAATTGCGAAGCCGCTTCTCTTCCGCGACGATCATCGCCGACATGAAGACGATGGATGCTGGACGCACCGAGGTCGAGCTCGCCAGCAAGGCGGGGGCGGACGTCGTGGATGTCCTCGGCGCGGCGTCCGACGCGACGATCCGAGAGAGCGTCGAGGTCGCGCGAAACTTCGGCTGTCGCGTGTGCATCGACATGATCGGCGTCTCCGACGCGCTCTCTCGGGCCCAGCAAGCCGAAGAGCTCGGCGCGGACATCGTTGCCGTCCACATCGCCATCGACGACCAGATGCGCGGGAAGGCTCCCTTCGATCTGCTCGCACGCATCGCTGGAGCCGTTGGAATCCCGGTCGCTGTGGCGGGCGGTCTCCACTCCGAGAACGTCGCGCTGGCGGCATCCGCAGGCGCGAGCATCGTCATCGTCGGCGGTGCAATCACGAAGTCCGAGAACGCGCGCGAGGCGACGGCGGCGCTCCTGACCGCCCTGGAGACGGGCGAAAGCGTCCGCACCGACCTCTACAAGCGAACCGCCTCCGAAGAGACCGTTCGCGACGCCCTGATGCGCGTCTCTACGGCGAATATCGCGGACGCTCAGCACCGATCCGGCGATCTGGCGTTCATCCACGCCATCTGTCCTGGCGCCAAGCTGGTCGGCAGGGCGGTCACGGTGCGGACGTATCATGGCGACTGGGCGAAGCCGGTCGAGGCAATCGACGTTGCCCGTCCTGGCGAAGCCGTCGTCGTCGAGGCAGGGGGCTTGCCCAGCGTCGTTTGGGGCGAGCTGGCGACGCACAGCGCCGTCACCCGGAAGCTCGCCGGCGTGGTGGTCGACGGCGGCGTGAGGGATGTCGCC
>VGLH01000110.1 GCA_016866785.1 Candidatus Poribacteria bacterium | reverse complement strand
TTCTCCTCGTCCGGAGACTTCGCCTTCGAGTTCGCTGCGGCGAACTTCATGTAGGCTTCGGCAACACCGTAGCGCGCCGCCGGGACATACGGGCTGGTCGGGTACTGCTCGACCACCATGCGGTATGCCGTGACCGCCTGCGGGAAGTCCTCCGCCTCGACGTAGTTGTCGCCGATTTCGTACTGGATCTCGGCGCGCAACTGCATGTCGTTGGTGTTCTCGATGGCGAGCTGGTAGTTCTGGATCGCGTTATCGTAGTCCTTCTGCCGCGTGTAGATCGTCCCGAGGTCGAAGTACGCGCCGGTGACGAACGTGCTCTCCGGGAAGCCCGTTACGAACCGGTTGTACCGGTCGATCGCCTCCTCGAGCCGGTCGAGCTGGAGCAGGCAGTATGCCGCCTTGTATTGGGCTTCCGGCACGAGGTTGGAGTTCGGGAAAGCTTCGTTCGTGAGGACGTCGAACTCTCGGAACGCCTGCTCGTAGTTCTTCTCGAGCAGGAACGACTGCGCGATCAGGTGCTGCGAGTCGTCGCGGAAGTCGGAGTTGGGGAAGGCGTCGACGATCTGCTTGAACGCCGTTCTCGCCTTGTCGTACTCCTGCAGCTTGAAGTTGAGCTGCGCGATGGAGTACCACGCATTCTCCAGATAGATGCTGTTCGGGAAGTTCTGGATCACCTCTCGGAACTTGGGATCTGCCTCCTCGAACTTCTGCTGTTTGAAGAGGACATAGCCCCAGAGGAAGGTGATCAACTCCCGGTGCTTGGGCACGGTGGCGACCGCGTAGAGGGGCTCGATCACCTCGACCGCGTCGTCGTACTTCGAGAGATCGCCCGACTGCTCAGCGATCTGCGTGTAAGAGAACGCGATCTTATACTTGGCGAGCGTGTTGAAGTCCGGGTCGATCACCTCAGTCTTGACGAAAGGCTTCTGAGACTCGACCAGCGCCTCCTCGTACTTGGCGATCGCGTCCGTGTACTTCCTAGCCGCGAGGAACTGCTCAGCCTCTTCGAAGAAGTTCCTCACACGCTGAGAGCTGCCGCTGGGCCAGAAAAGCACAGCCAGCAGCCCGACGATTCCGACTCCGACGAGGAGTTTGCTGTTCATGTAGGCGGATCCTTTCAGAGGAGCCCGGCAATCACGCCACTCACACGAGATAACGTTGTTCGATCGACCATACTCAGAATAAGACCGGCGCCAGCATACACGGTTCGACGCGCGAGATCAACGCCGTCCTTGCGGCTTCGCAACATCCGGGAACGTCACATCGGACACTAGCGCCACTGGACTTCGCACGAACGCCGAAAGCCCGTAGTCGCCAGGTTGACGCCAGCCGAATCGGCTCGGCCGACTGAAGCGCGAGACGAGTCCGTCCACGGCAGCATCCGTCTCGAAGCCCGCATCCCACGCGTTCGGTTCTGCCGAGGGGAGCGCCATCGCCAACCAGCCATCCGCCTGCGCAACGAGGGCTGGCGGCGGCTCACTCGCGACGACGTCGCGGTTCGCCACGGGTTCGACGTCGGCAACGAGCGGATGGGACAGCCCGTCCATCAGGCTCACTTCTACCAAGCGGGCAGCATGCGGACGTCCGGAACGCGATGCGACAAGCTCGCGGTGGGCGTCGCGGCCGCTGATCGGGCGAGCAGCACTGTCGGGCAGGGCTGGGGTCGCAGCTACAGCGCCCAGCCCAAACGGGATGGCGCGATGGTCGGCGTCCACGGCGATCCGGCGCACACCAGCCGACACGATCAACAGCGCGACAGCGGCGACAACGGCAGCGCCGGTCAGCCTTCTGAGACGGCTCAGCGCCAGGGCCCGAGGAGCCATGGCGTCCAGTTTGGACGGGAGCGACTCGAGGTAACCGGGCGGCGGGACGGCTACGGACACTCGTCGGACCAGCGCCGCCGTGCGTTCCGCCGCGTGCAGCGTCAGTCGGCAGGTCGGACAACTGTTGAGGTGCGCGAGCAGCCGCAACCGCTCGCTTCCGGGCAATGCGCCCGTCGCGTAGGCGTCCAGTCGGGCTTTGACTTCCCGGCACATCAGGTGCATCTCTCAGCCCTTCGCTAGCCCCGAACGTAGTCGGCGAGCTTCTCGCGCAGCTTCGCTCGAGCCAAGTGCAGACGCGACCGCACGGTCCCATCGGGGATCTGCAGGACTTCGGCGATCTGCGGCGCGGTCAGACCCTCGAACTCGCTGAGAACCAACGCCGCCCGGAGTTTGGGAGGCAGTGAGCCGACCGCCGCCCGGACCACCTCCGTCGCTTCGGACGCAAGCAACTCTCGGCTCGGAGGCGGAGACGATTTCTGTCCATGCCATGAGAGAAGACCCAGGAACCGTCGAGCTCGGTCGCGCGCCCGAAGCCGGTTCAGGCACACGTTCGTTACGGTTCGGTAAAGGTACGTCCCCATCGACGCGTCGCCTCGGAATCGGTCGAGGGCGCGATATGCTCTCAGGAACGTCTCCTGGACCACATCGTCGGCGTCCTCGTGGTTCCGCATCATGTGCACAGCCACCCGGTACACCGGCTCGCGGTACTTCATCACGACCGATGCAAAGGCTTCGCGCGCATCGGTCGCCTCCTCCGCGATGCCGAGGTCAACCTCGGCTGGAGCGAACAGGCGCGGCACATCCACAGTCGCCCTTCCGGTTGCGTCGGAGGTGGCATGCCTCATGTCAACTTAGACACCTCAATGTGCGAAGTGTTCACTTGAACCGCGCCGCGCAGACCATCATGGGTCAGACAGCCGCTCGAGGCGCAGTCGTATGTCAGTGTCGTGCGCCGGATCGACGCCGACTAACATCGACAGCACGGCTTGAGCCTCTTCTCGATCCCCACGCGAGGTCAGAGAGTCCGCGTGTGTCAGCATCCGCCGCAGGACCGAAGCGTCCAGCCTGTGCGCGTCGACGAACGCTCGCCTCGCGGCTTCGGCAGCCCCGACCTTCAGGTAGCAGACGGAGAGCGCGAGCGACATCTCAGGGTCCTCGACGCCCATCTCGACGACCTTCTCGAACAGGGCTCCCGCTCGAGCGTGCTCCCCCATCTGGTAGAGAACCATGCCCAGCCCGAGAACGGCATCGTCCAGACGAGCCCCGTCGCCGTCGAGAGACTGCTCGAGCTCCTCGCCGCCGAACATCCTGTCGCCGTCGCCCATCAACAATGAGCGCGCATTCCATCCGAAAGTCGGCGAAGGCTTCCACGACTCAAGCAGCCTTCTGGCGTTGGGTCGTGTCGCCGGACCGATCACGCGACGTTCGGGCGCTCCATCGAGACGCCGCGCTTCGTCCACGGTCCGGGGTGCCGCGTCCGGCGACGTCTTGGGCTGAGCGCTCCCTCGCGCCGTTGCAGTCGTCACGCCGAGCTCCGCGAGCCGTTCCCTCACTGCCTCAGCACGGCGATGCGTCGCATGTCGCGCGAGGAACCCCTGGTAAGCGTCCGCCGCGGACAACGGGTCTGCCAGGCGCTCGTGGACCAAGCCGAGGTCGGCTCGAGAGTCCGCGTCGAACGCGCTGCTGCCGATATCCAGAATGACGGTCAGGAGGCTGTCCCGTGCGTCCCCGTACCGCTCGGATCGGATCGCGTACTGGGCGAGCCGCCAATGCGCCTCTGCGGCTGTCTCGTGCTGAGGTCCGAGGGCGACGAGCTCGCGAAGGACATCGACGCCGCGCTCGTCGAAATCGGCGCGATCCATGTAATACCGCGCCAGCTCCAGGCGCGACTGGGAGGCTTCTTGGTTGGTCCGGGATGTCGCCACTCGGTCGCGAAGGCGGTCGCCTTCCGACACGCGGTCGCTCTGCTGCACGCCGGGCACGGCGACACCCACCGACGCGCATCCCGCCGACAAAGCCAGCACGAAGGCGACGGCGAGCCCTCTGACCCAAGACAATGGGCCCACTCGTAGGACCTCCTGTCGCTGAATCGCGCCACGTCAGCGGATCAGCGACGCCGCGTACGCCACCGCCAACCCGCCGACGAAAGCCGCGACCCAGCCCGCGACGGCGACTGCGCCGATGGCGATGGAACCCCATACGGACGCGCGCTGCGGCACGTTCCAGAACCCGTCGGACGATGTCGCCCCATCGCGGACGATCTCGACCGAGTCCGGGGTGCTCCCCACGTTCCAGAGGCGTCTCTGATCGCGCAGGATCTGTTCCCGCAGGGCGCTATGCTGCCCGCTTCGACGTTGTGGCGACGGTTCCTTATGGCTCATGGAGTCAGTGTAGGTGTCGGGGCGCACTTCGTCAAGCTACGAGCAGTCATGGAACTTGCCGCTCCGACCGGCGACGAGTATGCTCACGGTCGGAGCCGCGACAACGGTTCCCACGGCTGAGCGCGTCCCTCGTACCGATCGGTTTCCGGCGACCTACCACCTGAGTGAATCGACAATGAGATACATACCGCGGACGGAGCATCCACGACCCGATTTCCAGCGCGAACGGTGGCTCAACCTGAACGGCGTGTGGCAGTTCGAGTTCGACCCGGACTGCGTCGGCGTTGAGCAGGGATGGCACTCCGGACGTCGTGACTTCACACGGGAGATCGCGGTCCCGTTCCCGTGGGAGAGCTCGTTGTCCGGCATCCAAGCGCCGGACTATCAGGGGGCTGCGTGGTACCAGCGAACGTTCCAGGTCCCAGACGAGTGGCGCAAGCACCGGGTTCTCCTCAAGTTCGGCGCGGTCGATTGGGAAGCGAGAGTCTGGGTCAACGGCGTGTTCGTCGGCGTCCATCGCGGCGGCTACGTTCCGTTCGAGTTCGACATCACCGATCACCTGGTTCCCGGCGACAACACGCTCGTCGTCCGCGCGTTCGACGATACGCATCCCGACTACCCAAGCGGCAAGCAAACCGGGTGGTACACACGGACCAGCGGCATCTGGCAGACGGTCTATCTCGAGGCGATCGGAGACGCTCGCCTCACACAGCTCCACGTGACGCCCGACGTCGCCAATGAAGTCGCCTACATCGACGCGCGGATCATCGGCGCTGCCGACGAGTACTCGCTCGAGTTGACCTTCCTGGAGCGCGGTCTGCCAGAGGTTCGGCGCGTCGTGATGCACAACGGCGCGTCGACCCACGTGCGGGTCACGGTGCCTATTCCAGACCCAGAGCTGTGGAGCCCGGAGCATCCCGCGCTGTACGAGCTCACGGCAACGCTGCTGCGGGACGAGGTGATCGTCGACTCGGTGCAGACG
This sequence comes from Candidatus Poribacteria bacterium, assembly GCA_016866785.1. NCBI lineage: Bacteria > Candidatus Poribacteria > Candidatus Poribacteria bacterium. The sequence goes on along the minus strand of VGLH01000110.1, from coordinate 8,644 downwards.
TACTTCGGCATGCGGACGATCTCGCGAGGGCGCTACGGCGACCGCCCGTACGAGTACATCTTGCTGAACGGCGAGCCGATCTACCTGATCGGCGCGCTGCACCAGTCGTTCCACCCAGACGGCATCTACACGTATCCCAGCGACAGCGTGATCCGCGGCGACATCGAGCGCGCCAAGAACGAGTACGGATTCAACTTCCTGCGAATCCACATCAAGGTCGACGAGCCGCGCCTCTACTACTGGGCGGATCGGCTCGGACTGCTCATCATGTACGACCTGCCCAATACAACCCACGACAATGACAAGTCGCGCGCCTATTGGGAGCAGACGTTCCGCGAGGCGGTCGCGCGCGACTACAACCACCCGTCGATCTTCTCGTGGGTGCTGTTCAACGAGACCTGGGGCATCGGTCACGGCGAATACACGGACGAGACGCAGCAGTGGGTCGCCGACATGTACGGGCTCGCCAAGTCGCTGGACACGACCCGGCTCGTGGAGGACAACTCTCCCTGCCGCTACGACCACGTCGTGACCGACATCAACTCTTGGCACTTCTACATCGACGACTACGCCAAAGCTCGCCAGCACATCGGGCACGTCGTGGCGGAGACCCACGACGGATCCGGCTTCAACTATATCGGGGGCAGGACTCAGGGCATCCAGCCGCTGATCAACAGCGAGTTCGGGAACGTCTCCGCAGGTGGGGGCGACCGGGACATCTCGTGGGGCGTGAAGTACCTGACCAACGAACTTCGACGCCACGACAAGATATGCGGCTACATCTACACAGAACTGACGGACCTCGAGTGGGAACACAACGGGGTCATGAACTACGACCGGTCGCGCAAGGAGTTCGGGTACAGCTCCCACGTCCCTGGGTTCTCCATCCGGCAGATCAACGCGCCGGACTTCCTGGTGATCGACTGCGAGCCGTGTCCCTCGGCAGATGCGGGCGAGACATTGAGCATTCCGGTCGCCATCAGCCACTGGTCGCGCCGCGACGAGGAGAACATCGAACTGCACTGGGTGCTCACAGGCGTCGATGTGCGCGGACGGACCAAGGTCTATTCGCAAGATCGGCGACCGGCTTCCTGGGTCCCGTACACCGTGCATCCGCTCGGCGACATCAGCGTCACGCTGCCCAACGAGCGCTGTCTCGCGACGCTCGCCGTGTGGCTTCGCGGCAGACGCGGCATCCTGCTGGCGTCGAACTACATCAACATCGACGTTCAGGCGGACGTGCCGATGGCGGAGAAGATCCACGCCGGGACTGTGCTGGCTCGATTCAGACCGGAAGACTACGCCCGCTGCGAATGGTCGGGGCGAACTTTCCCCGAAGCCCAGGGCAAGGCAGCCGGCTGCGGAACGGGGCTGATCGAGTACCACGTCGCCCTCCCGGAGGGCATCGCTGCTCGGCAGCTCGACACGGTCGAGATCGTCTTCGAGGGCGCTGCGAAGGCGGACGCCGAAAAACTCGACTGGCCCGCCCGACGCCGCGATCAGGACTACCCTCAGACGGACACGCGCAAGCATCCGACGGACCTGCGCCTCACGCTGAACGAGGGACCGTCGACCGAGCTCGCGTTTGCCGACGACCCGGCGGACATGCGCGGCGTGCTGTCGCACCTCGCGTCCTACCACCACGGGTCCTACGGCGACCTGACGCGCATCACGTTCGCCCTGTCGGACACTTACCGCGAACAGATCGAGGCAGACGGGCAGATTCGGCTCCGCTTCGAGGTATCCGATGGCGCGGCGAACCAAGGCGGGTTCTGCCTATTCGGAGCGCGCACAGGACGGTATCCCTTCGATCCGCACATCATCTTGCGCTATCGCGACGACACGCTTCCCGCGGAATGGCGCACCGACGAGCCGCTGACGCGCGACGTGCATCAGTAGAGTCCCACGGCGACCCGGCACACGACGGAGGCACGCACCATGAAGCTCGGGATGGTCACCTACAACCTGGGACGCGCTTGGTCCGTCGACGCGATCATCGAGCACTGCACTCAGACGGGGTTCGAGGGAGTCGAGCTCCGAACGACGCACGCTCACGGCGTCGAAATCAGTCTTACGGCATCGGAGAGGTCCGAGATCAAACTCCGCTTCGCCGACAGCCCCGTCGCGTTGGCTGGGCTCGGCAGCGCGTTCGAGTACCACTCGATCGACGCTGACGAGGTTCGCCGTAACATCGACGGGACCAAGCTCTACGCGCGGCTCGCGCGCGACGTGGGCGCGCCCGGCATCAAAGTCCGTCCCAACGGGCTCCCAAAGGACGTGCCGGTGTACCGAACGCTCGAGCAGATCGGGCTCGCGCTCCGCGAGTGCGCCCAGCATGCGTCGGGAATCGGCGTCGAGGTGCGGCTCGAAGTGCACGGCGGTGGTACGTCGGAATTGCCGCACATCCGCACGATCCTCGACTACGCCGACCACGCGAACCTTCGGGTGTGCTGGAACTCGAACGCGACAGACGTCGTCGGTGGGTCCATCCGCGACACCTTCGCGCTCGTTCGCGGCGCGATCGGGCTGGTTCACATCACGGAGCTGTGGAACCCGTCGTATCCGTATCGGGACCTGTTTGCCCTGCTTGCGGATAGCGGCTACGACGGGTTCTGCCTCGCGGAGATCGCCGAGAGCTCGGAGCCTGACCGGCTGATGCGTTACTATCGCGCCCTGTTCGACGCGATGCAGCCCTGACGACTCGGTCCTACCGGCGTTCTGTATCCTGAGCCAAGGAGGCTGACATGCCGCTCACGGTCATTCGAATGGCGCGTCCGAGCACGCACTGGCAGGAAACCTACGTACGACTGGCGGCTGGGAACCGCCTGGTTGTCGATGCCGAAGGCGCATGGTCCCCCGATCTGCGGAATCGCATCGGATGGTGCGGCGGCGACGGCGTGCCAGGACTGATTGCCGGCGACGAGTTCCTCATGCCTGGCGCGAATGTCGGAGCCTTGATCGCACGCATCGGAAACGGCAAGCCGTTTGCTGTCGGGGCTCGGTACGACAACATCGTTCGGGAAGAAGGCGTGCTCTTCATCGCGATGAACGAGAACCCGAAGCACAACAACCAGGCGGGGTTCCTGATGGCTCAGTTCATCGTTTTCGGTGAGGGGGAATCGTAGGCTAGAGCCCGAATCGCATGGCGACGAGCACCAGGTCGGCGATATCCACCACGCCGTCGCGGTTGACATCGCTGTGCTGGAGCCCTTCGGCTCCGCGTTCGCCGAAGTCGCGCGCAACGCTCACCAGGTCGGCGATATCGACCCGTCCGTCGGCGTTCACGTCGGCACGCGAGCGGGCGGACACGATCATGCCATCGCTCGTGACCGCAACGGCAGTCACTTCGGCGTCTGCCGCCAGTTGACCGGCTATCCAGGTGGAAAGAGAGCTCGAATAGCCCTGGAACGCCGCGTTCGCCTGCTCCACCATGGACGCGCTGACGGCGCGGATGTTTTCGCGGACGACATCGCGAACCGCCGGGAGCGCGTCGTCCGTGTTCGCCGCGAATTCCCCTCGGAGCGGCATGAACGCGATCCTGCCATCGGACGCAACCGGCTCAAGGACGAGCGTCAGGCTGGCGGCTTCCACGGCGAATGTCAGGTCTCTCATGTTCTGCAGAAACCGCAGCGAGCCCGTGATTCCGTCCGCCTTGTCCGCGATGGTCAGCCGAACCACCAGCCCGCGTTCCGCTGAGCTCCACCGAACGCGTGCCTCCTGGAAACGGAGATCGTTGAGCTGGACCTGCGCGATGCCCAGCAACGAGACGATTGTCCGCGGCGGCATCGAAAGCCGTACGCGGTACGTAGGCGATCCGAACAGCGTTAGCGGGTAGTCGTTGTCGCCACTGGACAGGCGCGCCAGGCTGCCTTCGCGGATGTTGTCGTTGAGTTCTGCTGCTAGGAGGTCGGCGTCATCAATGCCGATTCGGAGCCTGTAGGGATCGGCGGGCGACGGGCGGCCGCACCCGATTGAGGACAGAACTACGATGGACGCCCATGCGCACACCCAGGCAGACATGCAGCGCCGCCAGCGTGGTATGAGCGGGAAGGCGAACACGGCGGCTCACCGAGGCTAGTCGGCGTAGTGGGTCGGGGCGGACACGATGGGCTGCTCGCCGTGAACTTGGCGAGCCAAGGGCGACATCTCGCGGATCCACTGATCGGCTTCGACGACTCCATCCCGAAGACGGATGATCCGCTGGCAGTACCCGGCGATGTCGGGTTCGTGAGTGACCATGAGCAGTGTGTTCCCCTGCTCGTGAAGCTGCGAGAAGATCCCCATAACCTCGATGCCGGTCTTCGAATCCAGGTTGCCGGTCGGTTCATCGGCGAAGATGATCGTCGGCTTGGTGACCAGAGCCCGGGCGATTGCCACGCGCTGGATTTGCCCGCCTGAAAGCTCGTTGGACTTGTGATGGGCTCGGTCCGCCAAGCCCACGGACGCGAGAGCTTCCATCGCGCGCCGCCGCCGTTCGCGCCTGCCTTCGCCGCTGTAGATGAGCGGCAGTTCCACGTTGTGCATGGCGGACATTCGGGGCAGCAGGTTGAACGATTGGAAGACGAACCCGACCTTCTTGTTCCGAATCTCGGCGAGCCGGTTGTCGCTCACCTCGCCGATGTTGAGCCCGTCTAAGAAGTAGGTTCCCGCAGTCGGCTTGGCGAGGCAGCCGAGGATATCCATCATCGTCGATTTTCCCGAACCGGAAGGGCCCATGATCGCGACCATCTCGCCGCGCGATATCTGGACCGTCACCCCCCTCAGAGCGTGCACGCGAACGTCGCCCATCTCATAGACCTTGGTGAGGTCCTTGACGTCGATCAAGACGTCGCCGCCGCCCCCCCGATCGCCGTTGCCATCTTTCATCCTGCCGCCTTCGTCGCTTGTAGCACTGGGTATCTGCACTCGACATCGCCCCGGACGTGCCAGCCACCGCTATCCATCGCGAGGCTTACCTGCCCGGACCCGGACGCTGCGAGCTCACGAGATCGCGCAGTTCCGGGATGACCACGTGGTCGCCCACGCCCAGTCCTGAAACCACTTCGAACGCCACGTCATTCCTCAGACCAGCCTTGATTTCGGTCTCGATGCCCTTGGGACGGTCTACCTTCTTCGGTCCGGGCAGCAACCGCGCCCAGAACGGCTTCTTCGCCTCTTCCGGCGCGTCTCCGTCGGGCACCATGACGAGCTGCTTCCGATCGCTCTCGACGAGCACCGGGATGTCTTCGATGCGCCGGTCGTCTTCAGGCTTCTTCTTCTCCTGCTCCTTGAGCGTGACGAGCGTCAGCACCTGCTCGCCGGCGCGCAAGCCTTTGGGCGCGTCGTCGTCGATGAACACGACCACGTTGCGCCTGCTTGCCGGCTCAATGCGTGAGATACGTCCGGGATAGCGCTTCCCCGACCTCGACTCGACGTCCACCTTCTGATTCCGAGTCAGTGACGAGAGCTCTCCGCCGGGCACCGTCGCATGGACGATGACTTTCTGCTTTTCGATGAGCGTCTCGATCGGAAGCTGAGCGACGGACTGCCTGTCCGCAACGATGATGTCCACATCGACATTCATCCCAGGACGAAGCTCCGGCGGCGAACCGAGCACCTCGACCTGGACCTCGAACTTCGTAACGCTCTCACCAGGGCGAACCTGTGCGAGCGGCGATATCTCCTTGACGCGCCCCTGGAACACCTTGTCATCGTAGGCGTCGGTGCGGATCTCAGCCGCCTGCCCCACTTCGACGTTGGGTATGTCCACCTCGGCGATGTAGGCCTTCGTGATCATCTGGGACAGGTCCGCAATCGTCATGATGGCGGGCCCCTGAGCGAACCCCGAACGGCCCGACACGACGATCTCGCCCTCCTCGACTACCAACTGGATGATCGTCCCGGAGACCGGAGCGACGATCCGGGTCCACCCGAGCTGTTCGTTGACGGTCTTCAGCGTGCTCTGTGCTCGCAGCAGATTGGAGTAGGCGGTCGTCAGCGCAGACTTGCTGTTCTCCTTCTCCGGGTCCACCGAGTCGAGCACGCGCTTGAGGCGCGTGTCCGCCGTGGCGAGTTGGAGCTCCGCCTGACGCTCGAACGCCTCACGCGAGCGCTCCAACGTGTCGAGATTCTCGCGCTGATACTTGAGTACGCTCTCCCGGTTCTGCAATGACGACCGGGCGGCAGCCAAAGCCTGTTCCTGGGACCGCACCGCCTCTGCTCTGGTCGCGACGTTTTTGATCGCCTGCTCGTGAGCCGTCTTGGCGCTCGCATAGCTTGCCTCAGCCGACTCGAGCTGGCTCTTCGACACGAACTTCTTCGAATAGAGCTCGCGCATCCGCGAGACCTCGGCTTGGGCGTTCGTCAGCGAGACCTTCGCCGAGTCCTGCTGCGACTTGGCGGTGTCCGCTGCCAGCTCTGCCTGCGTCAGGGCGATCTTTGCCTGTTCGACGCCGATGCGCTCCTGCTCCAGCGCCGCCCCGCTGGACGTGATCTCGAGCTGCGCCGAGGTCAGCTGCTGGACTGTTGTCCTCTGCGCGGCTTCCAGGGCAGCGCCGGCAATCCGCTGCGAGTCTTCAGCCTCTGCGAGCGCGCTGTTCTGCTGGATGTCGGTCAGACCGACGTTGCGCTTCGCTTGCTCCCACTGCGCCTGTGCCGCCAGTAGCCCCGCATCCGCCTGGTTCTTCTGTTCGCGAAGCTGACGATCATCGAGCTGGATCAATGGCTGACCCGCGATGACGAGATCGCCCTCGTGAACCAGCAGTTGCTTGATCTCGCCTTCGACGTTCGATTTGACGTTGACCGACAGCAGCGCCTCGAGGGTGCCGGTCTCCCGTATCTTGACGACGAACGGCGCCGACTTGACGACTTCGGTCCTCTGCTTGGAATCGTCCTTGGGCTTCCCTTGCGCCAGAACGTTCGCCGCGTACCAGCCTCCCCCTGCAACCGCCACCACACCGACGACGAGAATCACCGCCGCTCGAAGTCGGGTCATGAAGCACGCCCTTCCGACGATCCTAGGGGCGCTTGCCGACGGCCCGGTCAAGCGCGCGCTGCGCGATCTTGTAGTCGTAGAACGCTCGTATCTGGCTGGTCGTCGCCTGCGCGTACTGTGCCTGCGCATCGAACAGCTCGAGGGGGATCACCAGTCCCTCCGCGAACCGGGCAGCAGTGACTTTCAGGCTTAGATCGGCGTTCCGAACCTGAACCGCCGATATCTCCAGTCGTTTCTCCGCCTCGACCAGATTCAGATACGCCTGTTGAACGTCCAACGCGATCGTACGGTGTAGTTCCGCGTTCTGTTCCTCAACCCTAGCGAGCTCGAGCTCGGCTCGATCCAGCGCCCGCTTCGTCGCGCCACCGTCGAAGACCGGAAACTGCACTAGGGCTGATGCGCTCCACGTGCGGTACTTCTTGAAGTCGTCGCGCTCGTTCAGATAGTCGTCCACGTTCGCAGTGAAGTTGCCCTGGGCGCTGACACGAGGCAGTCGGTCGAGCTGTGCGCGCTTGCGCGTCAGCTCGAGGGCTCTCAACCCCAATCGGCTCTCCGTGATCTCTGGTCGCTGCCCCATCGCAAGAGCGATCGTCTCATTCAGAGACTTGGCGTATCGCTCGATCTTGCCGGTCTCCAAGTACCGGTCGAAGTCCGCCTCGTCGGCGATGGAGAGCCGCGCGTCCGGCGACAAGCCGAGGATCGTGGGCAGGTTCGCCTGGGCGATATCGTGCGCGTTCTGGTCGTTGAGCAGGCTCAACTCGTCCGTGGCAACGCGCACTTCGGCTGCGGCAACGTCCGCCTCAATGGCTTTCTCGAGCTCGTAGAACGCCCGAACCCGACCGGCGTTGCCTCGACTGCTCTCAAGGAGCTCCGTATCCAGTTCGACGAGCTTCGCAGCTTCCAGTAGGCGGTAGTAGGCTTGGACGATCTGAAAGACTAGGTTCTGACGGCTTCTCTCCAAACGCGCCCCGGACGCCTCGTGGTTCGAGCGGGCTTGGTCGAGCGCGATCCTCCGCCTGCCCTGGTCCCAGACCAGGTAGTCCGCCGTCACGCTCACGTCGTAGTTATCCCGCTCGAAGCCGAAGTCGACGCGGTCGTTGAACAGGTACCTGCCCTGGGCATCGACCGATGGCAGGAATTCGCCACGAGCGTCTTTCACGCGAAGGTCATTGATGCGCAGATCGAGCTCAGCCGTGCGTACATCGGTCGCGTTCTTCAGCCCGAGTTCGATGCACTCGTCGAGCGTCAGCGGCGCCTTTGGGAGTTCGGGGGATTGCTCCGCGCCGTGGGATGCACCGGCGTGCAGTAGGAGGAATAGGACGACGGAAACCGGTCTCAACAGGACACGCAGGACTTGCCGCGACATGCTCACCATGTGTCGTGTGACCTACCTGAGGGAGACGGAAGGACGCCCGTACGAGGAGCGTTCGGGCAGACTGCATGCAGACCGGAGCCACACGAGAACGCGTTTTCCGGTCAGGTAGTAGACGCGGCTGCCGACGCCCAGGTTTACTCGCGCGACCATGGCGCCGTGCCAGAGCCTACTGAGCTTGCTTCTCAGCCGGCACGAACTCGCCGTCTTTGACGACCGTGACATACGCTGGCTTGAGACAGTCCCCGTTCTCGTCGAAGTACGTCGGACCCGTGACCCCCTGGTACGCGGTCTCGGCG
>VGLH01000109.1 GCA_016866785.1 Candidatus Poribacteria bacterium | reverse complement strand
CCTCGCGAGTCGAAGGCAATCGAGTAGACCTCGTTGCTCTCGCCGATTCCGTCGGCGGCTCGGAGCGTACGGAACGTCTCACCTTCTGGGATGGCGAGCCCGCCGCGCGCTCCGTCGCTGCCAGCCCACACACGCCCATCGGGGGCGACCGCGACCGCGCGGATGCGCGCGCTCGGGAGACCGGTCTCGACGCCATACAGGGCAATCGCATCTGCCGAGAGCTGAAGGAGTCCGACCGGCGTGGCAGCCCACACATTGCCGCTCAGGTCCGCGACGACATGACGTACCGAATCCGTCGGCAACCCGGTCAGGGCGCTGAGTCGGGACCAGGGACCGCGCGCGTGGGCGACCCCGGCAGGCGTGGACACCCAGACCGAGCCCGTCGTGGGCTCGACATGGATGGCGCGTATCGGCGGGACGGGAAAGCCGTGTTCCGTCCCGAACTGCGTCCACTCGGTTCCATGTCGAAAGACCCCACGGCTCGTCGCGATCCAGAGGCTGCCGTCCGGGTGACGAGTGAATCCGGTGACGTCGACCACGCCCGGCGGAAACAGCGGCTCGGACCAGTCGCCGTCGAGCTCGAGCAATCCGGCGGATGTTCCGACCCATAGGGTGCCCGGGTCCGGCGAGAAGATGGCTCGAACGGCGGCGGCTCCCAGCGAATCGGGAAGCGGGAACGTATCCGGCGGAGCCCCCACGGCTGGCACGCGAAGGACGGCGTACGGTTCCTCGCCACGTCGGTCGCGCGCGCACCACAGAAATCCGTTGACGTCAGACGCCAACACTCGTACCGGGGTGGCAGCCGTCGGAGCAAACTGCGTCCATCGACCGTCGGTGAAGGCGTGGAGTCCATCCCTCGTGCCCGCCCACACGGACGGCCTGTCGGCGTTGCGCGCGACGACGACATCGAACACCTCGACTCCGGGGAGAGCCGTGTCGGCGAGCTCAATGTCCCACGCTCCTGGCGACGACCGACGCAGATGGCTCACACCGGCGGCCGTTGCGATCCACAGGTCGTTGTCGCCGACCGGCGCCAAGGCGCGGATGTCGTTCGAAGGCAAGCCCTCGACGCGGGTGAACGTCGTCCACAGGCCGTCGAACCGGCTGAGTCCCGCCGACGTGGCGAACCAAAGCCCGCCGTCGATATCCGACGCGATGTCGCGAACGTTCTCGGACGCCAGCCCGTCGAACCGGGTCAAAGAGCGCCATACCGGTAGGCTGGCGAGCTCGGTTCTGCCGGTCCAGGGCGCGAACGCCACGCACGCGGTCACCATGGCCGCCAACGTCAGGACGACCTTGCCCCGTATTCTGTCCGAATAGACTGAGGTCAACATCGTCGCCAGGACCGACCGACTCCGTAGGCGGGAGGCGAGGGGAACTCACCGGAGAAGAACGAGTCTGAGCGAAACCGACTGGGAATCACCCCGGTCGCGTGCCGTGGCGGTAATGCGTGCGATGTATACGCCACTGGCGCACTCCGATCCGTCGTCGCGTCGTCCATCCCAATGCAGCGTCGGATCGACCACGTCGCTCAGGCTTGCGTCGACGGCGAGTCTGCGGATTGCCGCGCCGCTCAGATCGTAGATGACGGCGGACACTTCTGCTGGGCGGCTCAGTCGGACCGGAATCCACGTTTCCGGATTGAACGGGTTCGGATGATTCTGCCGGACGATCAGCAGTGGTGCAACCGTTGGTTCCGTTGAGGCGTCGAGAAGCTCCGCCAGTTCCAGCAGCGCGGATCGAAGGGAACCGTCTGCTGCGTAGAGATGCCGCCGGATCGCCTCGCGAGCCAGGCTGAGGGATGAAGCGCTCGAAGCCGAGGGCATCGTGGTGAACCGCGTGCCGGCCGCCGCGACCGCGCCACGCGTCCGGCCGAAGTTCTGCGCCACGAGAAGCAGGTCCGCGATATCCACAGTTCCATCGCCGTTCAGGTCTGTGCTCGGGCGGTTGAGTGCCGTCGGATCCCGGACGCCGATGGATCGCGCCACGAGCACCAGGTCAGAGAGGTCCACCACACCGTCTCCGTTGACGTCGCCGGCAAGCGGCGGCGGCTCGATCAGCACGGAAAGCGTTGACACGCGAGCTGGGATCGAGAGACCTGCCGAGTCCGATAACCGAATGTCACTGGCAACGACCTCGAGCCTCCCGGAGCGTTCCGCGCGGATGCGCAAGCCGATCAGCAAGTTACCGGACGCGGCTTGAGCGAGGCTGGGATCACGGATCGCCGCGATGTCCGTGATGCGGATCGCGTCCGAGCCATGCGCGACAACGGGAATCTGCCAGAACCCCGGAGCCGCGTCGGATCGAGTTGCTGTCCCCTCGACGATCGCAGAGACGGAAACCAGTGCGGGCTTGAGCGTCAACGAGAGACCATAGGATGACAGGTCGCCTGTGTTCTGCACGGCGACTTCGATTCTCCCCTCGGCTCCCGTCTCCAGGCGTTCCGGCGTCGCGGTGATGCGCACGAGCGCCGGCTCCCTGGCGACTGCGCTCAGGCGCAAGCGCCGCGTTTCGCTCCACGGGCTCGCCGCATCGAAGGAATGGGTTCTAACTCGCCAGTGGAGGATCGTGCCCTCCCGCCAACTCGTAGGAGACCACTTCACGTCCGATGTCAGCGCGACCGACGTATCGACGCCAAACGGCAGCGTCGCCGTCGCTTGGACTTCGTAGACGATCCCCGAGGACTGCGACCATGCGACGGACGGTCCACTCGCGGCGTCGTCCGTTAGCGGCGCCGGCGTCTCAGGAACGACCGTCCAGACGCGGAGAGTCCCATCGGCGGATGCCGCGACGAAGGATGCCCCGTCCTGTGCGAACGCGACCCCCCGGCAGGGCGTTGTTCCGAGCCGTGCCAGAAGTTGGCGGCGATTGACGTGCCAGAGCTGCGCGGTTCCAGCTCCGGCGTCCTGCGAGACTCCCACGGCGAGGCGTGATCCGTCGAGCGAGAACGCCACGGAGTGCACTCTACCCCTGCTGCGAACAATCGTCTCGACATCGGGCGACGCTGACTGAGTGCGGAACACGTTGCCATCCCAGCCCCCGCTGGCGAGCGCGCCGTCGGGCGAAAACGCGAGAGCCGATACCACATCGCCGTGCACGGACTGCGTTCGGGAAATCGTCCACTCCGGGACCGACCACAGAAGGATGCTCCCATCAGCCCCACCGGACGCCAGAGTGGTGCCCCTCGCATCGAACGCCAGAGCGAACACCGACGCGTTGCTGCCGCGAAGCTGGACGACGGAAGCGCCGTCCCCAGGCGCCCAGATGCGCACGATCTGGTCGGTTCCACCGGTCGCGAGCAATGCGCTGTCGGGCGAAAACGCCAACGAAAGGACAGCAGACGCTCCGGTGCGCCATTGCCGCGCGATACGAGTCGCGAGGGAATACGTGCCGACGCTGCCGTCCGAGGCGCCATAGGCGAGCCATGCGCCATCGGGTGAGAACGCGACCGACAGCACCGTCGCCGCTGCGACGGGCACCGAGGCTGTCTGCCTGCCGGTGGCGACCGACCACAAGGCGATCCGTGCGCCGCCATCGACCGCTTCGCCTCCTGCGGCGATGGTCGAACCATCTGCCGAGACGGCGAACGCGTTCAAGCGCGACCCGAGCGACAGCGTCAGGCGCGGCTCAGGCACACCGGCGAGGCTGCGTTGTGAGCAGATCACGACGAGCCACACCGCGAACCAGGCAGACAGACTCCGACTGTAAGCGGCTCTGCGTCGCCCGACGTTCATTCGATAGTTCGATGCCGTCACGGTCCGCATACCCAGCAACCCGCCCGCCTCGCTTCTGCGGCGCGTCCCTTCCTGCTAGAGATACATGATCTCCGGGCGATCTGCGAGGAGATTCCGCACGAGGAGACTGGAACCATGACGGATCGAAGCATTCCGTGCTGCCTGCTTGCTTTCGTGGCGACACTCGGCATCGCGAGCGGAGCGGTTGCAGGACCGATCCCCGAAGAGCTCGCTGCATCCGATGCCTGGACGGACCTCCGCGCCATGGGCTCCGCTGGAGCGACGGTCGGTCGGGCTCGGGGCGTCAATGCGCTGCTGACGAATCCTGCGGGCATGGGGGCGGGACCGGGCTCCGAGTTCGCCGCCTCCGGAGTCTACACGGATGGCAGCGTGGGATCGGAAGTGTGGAACCTAGGTCCCAGAGACGCTGACACGACCAGCCTGCGATTGGGCGCTCTCGGGCTCGTGTACGACACACGCACGGCGCGCCATCTGGCAATCGGCATCGCCTACAGCGAAGTGCGCGATCTGGATACGCGATCCATCGTCGAGGGCGTGGAGCGAAGCGGAGACTACTCCGGCTTCCGTGTCGTGGAAGCATCCGACACCCAGGGCAAGGTCAGTTCGCTGACGCTTGGGGCGGGTTTCGAAGTCGCCCCGGGTGTCCACGTCGGCATCGCCTCCGACCTGTGGGACGGGAGACGGGACCGCGACATCACGTTCGACGGCGACGACGTGAGCGGGTCCGACGCCTACTACCAGCGCGTGACTTACGACGACACGATCAGCCGGTCCATCTCCGGGGCTCGGCTGCGTGTCGGCGGCGAACTGGCGGCGAGCCCGGCGCTCAGCGTCGGAGCCTACGTCGTGCTCCCTTCCGAGATCGACGTGCGCGAGGACTGGGCGCAGCTATCGTCCTACCGGTTTGACGACGGAACGCGGGATCAAGACGGGGACTCCGGCATCACCGACTACACGCTGCATCTTCCCGCTGAGCTGCACGGTGGCGTGACCGTTCGCGCGTTCCCGTTCACGCTCTCCGCTGCCGTCCGACGGGTGGATTGGGAAGAGGCGTACTACGCGCCATCTCCCGCCCGAGATGTGGACGCCCGTCAGTTCGCCCGATACTATCAGCCGACGGTGGACGCGAGCGCCAGCGCCGAGGTTGACCTCGGTGGCGGCGCGGCGCTGAGGGCTGGGATCCAGTTCGGGATGCTCCCGCAGACGTGGGTGGACGTCCGTCAGGAACCGGTCACGATGACTGCCGGCTTGTCGGTTCCCATCGCGCCTCGGGTGAAGCTCGACGCCGCCTACGCGGTCACCTTCTCGGAAGGGGTGGAGAGCGACGTCACGCGTGCGACGACGCGTCAGCGCGTTGGTGTCGGCGTGCGCGCCGCGCTGTAACGGCTGACGTGTTCTCAGGCGTCGAACCTGCCGTACTGCTGGATCGCCGACATGATGAGGCGCATCCCGGTCAGACGCGAGCCGTTGTTGATGCTGCCAGCGGTCGCGAACACGAGCCCTCGGGAGTCACGGGTTCGCTCGTGGTCTCTCAGGAACTCCGCGACGATGTTGACCTCTTGGTTCCGCGAGTAGGTGAAGGGCGCTAGGACGCCGTAGATGACGGCTTCCGGCATGTGGCGGCGGATGTCGTCCGCCATGACGTTGGGCCCGAAGTTGACTCCCGTCATCCGGCATCGCCCGAGGACCGGCAGCAGGTGTTCCATGTCCGAGTCGCTGTGCTGGTAGCGCGAGTCCTTCGGGTCCGGGCTGCATTCGTCCCACACGCCCTTCACGATGGGATATCCGAAGAACTCGTACATCTCGACGTTCAGCATGGCGCAGTTGTCGTCGAGGAAGCTGAACCCGCGCGGCTTCGTCTCCGCCGTGTAGCCAGCCTCCGCGTCGTGGATGCGGATCTTGCCTAGCATCGCGTTGAGGATGGCGTCGCGCAGGCGAGCCGCGAGCTTCGGGCGGTCGGCGATCAGGTAGATGATGCCCTCGACGCCGAAGAGGGACATCGCGAAGGTCACGGGACCGCGCTGACCGCGGTAGAGCGGCGGACGCACGTCCTCCGCCATCAGCTCCGCGTGAACGTCGTCCCATCCTGGCGGCAGCAGGAACTCGCGGAGCCGCTCCAGGCGCGCTTCGACGCGGTCGAGCAAGCGGCTGAGCTCGTCCTCATCGAATACCGCCTGATGCAGCCAATAGCTTTGACTGATGTCGTCCCACCGGTTCTCCATCTCGAAGATTTCGTAGAGCTCCTTGACTTTCGGATAGCCGCGCCGCGCCGGTCCCGGCTGGCGCTCGTCGAGTAGCCGCCGACCGACGGTCTGTTCCGCACGGTCGTTGTATTCGCGGTTCAGAGCTAGCCGCCACTCGGAATCGCTCTGGTAACGCGACGTGTTCTGCGGAATCCCGAGCTCCTCGAAGACGCACTCGCCGTTGCACGCGGCGCCAAACGCCACTTGCGGGATATCCGCGCCAAACGGGTTCGCGGACGCGATCCGTTGGTCCGCCCAGAACCGCTCCAGATCGACGGGGGCGAGCCCGCCGTTCCGATGCGCCCGCTCGACGAGCGCCTCAGCGGCGCTCAGGTGTGCAGCAGTGACTTGGACGCTCATTGGCTTGGCTCGCCCTCCCTCAATGCGAGACGCTTCTTCCCGAACGGTGGAAACCGTCCAGCAGAGACGACAGATGGTTCACGACGTCGGGGCGCTCCGCCCAGACGTTGCTCTGCTCGGACGGGTCCGACGCGAGGTCGTAGAGCTGCCCGACGGGCCCACCGTCGGCAGGCTCCTCGCGACGAGGCTCCGAGAAGCCTCCCGATCCGAGTCCTTCGATGAGCTTCCAACCTTCGTGGCGGATCGAGAACATGCCGTCGAGCGAGTGGTGCACGATTGCCGGTCGGCGCGAGACGACGCGCGGGTCGAGCAGCGACGGGTAATAGCTGTGGCTGTCCTCGCCCATGTCCGCTGGCAGCGGCGACTCGACCACGTCCGCGACCGTCGCGGCGAAGTCGCCGAGACAGATCGGCGCGTCGCAGACGGTTGCCGCCCGAACGCCGTTCGCCCATCGCACGATGAACGGTTCCCGGTGCCCACCGTCCCAGATGTCGGCTTTCTGACCGCGCCACCGACCGTTTGACCGATGACCGTAGTCCTCGCCGTTGGCGCAGGTCGCCCGCGCTCCGTTGTCGCTCGTAACGACCAGCAGCGTGTTCTCTGCGACGCCGCATCGGTCGAGGGCGTCCATCACCTGCCCGACGACCCAGTCGAACAGGACGACCATGTCGCCCCGGTCTCCAGCCTGGCTCGCGCCAACGACGAAGTCTGGACGGACCTCGCACGGCCGGTGAGGTGATGACGGCGTCAAGTAGAGGAAGAAGGGCTTGCGACCCTGCGACTGGGAGCAGTCCTCGATGTAATCCACGGCGCGTTTCGCGAACGTCGTGTCTACCTGATCGTCCCGCCAATCCGCCGTCTGTGGACCCATCCGCTGCTGGTTGTAGAGCACGGCTTTCTCGCGGTCTGGAACGCCGAACGGGCGGTTGTTCTCGAGGAAACAGTAGGGCGGCATGTCGAGCGAGCCGGCGATCCCGAACCATGTGTCGAACCCATGCGCGAGCGGTCCATCGGCGAAGGGATGCTCGTAGTCGACGTCGAACCCGTCGAGGTTCCATCCGCCGTCGTTGCCGTGGACATCGGACAGCCGTCGTCCGCCTTGGACGCGCCAATCGAGGCCCAGATGCCACTTGCCGATGGCTGCCGTCGTGTAGCCGCGCTCCCGAAGCAAGTCGGCGACGGTGCGGCGCGTTCCCGTGATCAGCGGCGCGCCGAACCCTCCGAGGACGCCGCTCGTGAGGCGTGTTCTCCAGCAGTAGCGCCCCGTCAAGATGCCGTACCGGCTTGGCGTGCAGACGGCAGACGCCGAGTGGGCGTCGGTGAACCGCATCCCTTCGGACGCGAGCCGGTCCATGTTAGGCGTCGGTATCTTCGTCGCGCCGTAGCAGCCGACGTCGCCGTACCCCATGTCGTCGGCGAGGATGAAGACGATGTTGGGCAGCCCACTCGACATAACGACTCCCTTCACGCTTGCCGCGAGATGTAAACGTAGTACGCGCCCAGTTGCTCGCCGGTGGCCTCGGTGAGCCACGTCTGGAGGCGCATCCGTCCTTCCGGCAGATCGACGCTGAACGCGACGCCTGGACTGGCTGGATCGACCTCCTGCGACCACTCGCGCTCGCCGACTCGCAGACGCGCGACGACGAACGGAATCGCTCTGCCTCCGGTGTACCAGTCGATCGTCTCGCCGGGGATGCCCTCCGACATTGCGCGGCCCTCTTCGATGGGCCAGCGGCGGAGCTCGACACGGTAGACTCCGCCCGAAGCGACCTCGATTGCCCAGTCGCCGTTGCACCGATGCCCCTGGCGAACCATTCCCTGGTTCCAGGCGCAGTCGCTCTGCTCGTTGTGCCAGTCGTGCGATGTCAGGTCGGTGACGGGCTCGGCGTCGGTTCCGACGATGATCGCCGGGTCGTCATCGAACCGCTCCGAGACGAGTTCCCACCAGCGTTCGTAGGATTCGCGCAGCCCCTCGACGACGTCGGGATGCGCCACCGCGAGGTCCGTTCGCTGTTCGGGGTCTGCGAGGATGTCGTAGAGGTCCGTGCCGTTCACGAGCCGCCAGCGCGCGGTCATCGTCGCGCTCTTGCGCCACTTGATCGGGCGCTCGACGCGCTGCGAGTCGGTGACCACGACACGGTCGCGCCAGCCGTGTCCATCTCCCCGGATCAGGGGAACCAGGCTCGTGCCATGGACGCTGGACAGCGATTCGTGCGACATGCCGCAGAGCTCTGCCAGTGTCGGGAGGATGTCGATGTTCGCCGTGAGCTGAGTCACGTCGCGTCCGGTTCCGCCTGGCAGGCGCAGGAAGAACGGCGTGCGGTGTCCGCCGTCGTACTCGGAGCCTTTGACGCCGCGCATGCCGGCGTTGAAGCCTTCCGTTACGAAGCTCTCGCGATCCAGCCTGCATCCGGCGGACGTGCCGTTGTCCGTCATGAAGATCAAGACCGTCTCGCGCTCGATGTCGAGCTCCGACAGATGCGCGCGTAGCCGCCCGACGTTCTCATCGATGTTGGCGATCATACCGTAGAAGCGGGCGCGGTCGTCGGGAACGCGACCGACGTACGGCTCGGCGTAGCGTTCGGGAACGCGGTAGGGGGCGTGCGGGGCGTTCGTTGCCAGATAGCAGAGGAACGGGCTCTCCGAGCTAGCGTTCTGCTGGATGAACTCCATCGCCTGGCTGAACCAGACGTCGGTGCAATAGCCGTCGAAGGATCGCGGCTCGCCCCGGTCGAAGTACGTGTCATCGAAGTAGTCGTTGCCCCAGTAGTCGGGCGTCTGGCTGACCCCGCCGCCGCCGTGGTAGAGCGCGACATCGAACCCTCGGTCGTGCGGTCGGAACGGGTAGTTGTCGCCGAGGTGCCACTTGCCGAACATGCCGGTTCGGTACCCGCTGGCGCGGAAAACGTCCGCCATGGTCACCTCGCCCTGACGGAGCAGCGACCTTCCCGCGATGGTGTGCCAGACGCCGGTGCAGTTGCAGTATCGCCCGGTCATCAAGCCCGCGCGCGTTGGGGCGCAGGTGGGCCCGACATGGAAGTTCGTCAGACGAATGCTCTCGTCGTGGAGGCGATCCAGGTTCGGCGTTCGCAGGACGGGGTTGCCGTGGCAGGAGAGGTCGCCGTAGCCTTGGTCGTCCGTGATGACGAACACGACGTTGGGTCGGTTTGGGAGTTCCGCTTGAGACATGGTGGCGGCTCCATACGGGTGTTCCTCTCGTCGCAGTTTACCGATGTTCGCCCGTAGGCGCATGCGGAATCGTCCCGTCGGACTCGTCGCGCCCCCACGACCGTGCTATGACTTTGCCGGGAGAAAGCGGCACGAGCCCTCCGCCAGGTGAACCAATGCCAGACGCGCCGAATGTTCTCGTGTTCATGTGCGACCAGTTGACCGCGCGTGTGCTCGGCACGTACGGCGGCATGGTTCCGACGCCCAATCTCGACCGCCTAGCCCGCGAAGGCACTCGGTTCGACGCCGCGATCTGCACGACGCCGATCTGCTCCCCCAGCCGGGCTTCGTTCGTCACCGGGCTCTACCCGCACGCACACGGCATCATCCACAACGCGATGCGCGTCGATTACCCCACCGAGACCTCGCCGGAGACCGAAGAAACGCTCTCGCCCGATGATGTCACGACCGAGAGCCTGCTGAACGCCGCCGGCTACGAGACGCACCACTTGGGCAAGTGGCATCTGAGCGGCGAGCCGCTACCGTACTTCCCTGACATGTACCGGGAGCACATCGAGTACGCGTCGGAGATGCGGAGCGACTTCGACCGTGTGCGACAGACGCCTCGCGACACGTGGCTGGACTGGTACGGCTGGGCGCTGCCGGTGCGCGTGTCACCGGAGCTCCGGCGGGCGGTGCACGCTCTCGGGGGGAAGTGGGACGGGAACCGCCACGCCGAGTTCCTGACGAAGATGGGACGGCTCGACCTGCCGCTGGACCAGATCTTCGACGTGCGCACAGTCGACCGGACCGTCGAGTGCATCCGGGCTCCTCGGTCGGGACCGTTCTTGGTCACCTGCTCGATGAATTACCCGCACGATCCGAACGTGGTTCCCGCGCCGTACGACACCCGCTTCGAGCCGAGCGACGACCTGGTTCCTGAAAACCACGAGGCGATGGAGCCCCGGTTCGAGCGCGAGTGGTCCCACGCCGTTGTCAGGGACCTGGGCGCAGTCGGCTTGCGCGAGTTTCTTCGGCTCTACTATGGCGCGGTTCGCCTGATCGACGACCAGCTCGGTCGGGTACTCGACGCGCTCGACGATGCCGGACTCCGCGACAACACCGTGGTCGTCTTTGTGGCTGACCACGGCGACATGGCGGGCAGCCACCGGATGGTCTGGAAGAGCACCTCGGCGTTCTACGAGGACGTGTCGCGGGTTCCGCTGATCGTCTCCGCGCCGGGCGGGCGGCGGGGAGCCGTCGTCGCGACGCCCGTCTCGCTGGTGGACATCCATCCCACGCTGCTCGAGCTGACAGGAGCCGGGAGCCCATCAGGCAGCCACGGCGTGTCCTTGGCAGGCGTCGTGCTCGAAGGCGCGGAGAAACCCGGCGCGCCGTTCGCCTTCTGCGAGCGGATGCAGCCGCACTCGGAACGTCGTCGGGCGGTGGAGCCCGGGAGGCGCGGCGCGTGGATGGTTCGGGCGCAAGACGCGAAGCTCGTCGTGTACCCGGATGGCGAGGAGATGATGTACGACCTCGCCAATGATTCCGGCGAGAACCGGAACGTAGCGCAGGAGCCGACGTACGCCGCTCGCAAGCGGGAACTGCACGATGCGTTGAGGGAGTGGCACGCCAGCACGGACTACCCAAGTGCCTAGCACAATGGAACCAGGTCGCGTTCGACGAAAGGGGATCGAATGAGCTCCGATGCGTTGTTTGAGCCGTTGCCGCGCGAGGAGGTTACCAAGGCGGTCGAGCGTCGCTACCCGTCGCGTATACCGCTCGTGAGAGCTCGGTGGTGGGGCGAAGGGCTGTGGAACCAGCACGGCGAGCGACTCAACGAGCTGGGGAAGTATCCCGAAGACACGGTGACGCTTTGGGCAAACCCGCTGGACATCGGGCGGATGGGGCTCTCCTGGAAAGCCCAGCGCTCCGGTCGAGGTCACGATTCCAACTGCATCATCGACGACTGGGCGCACCTCGACGAGTTCATCGAGAAGATGCCCGACCCGGAGGAGGACCCGCAGTACGACGGTCTGATCGAGCAGGCTGCGAAGCTGAAGGCGTCGGGGCGCTACATCCTCTTCGGCTGGTGGGCGCTGTTCTTCGAGCGGCCGTGGGGCATCCGGGGGATGGAGAACCTGATGCTCGACTACCACCTCGAGCCGGAGAACATCCATCGGCTGCACGATGCCCTGTGCGAGCAGTACTGCCGCCATCTTCGCCGCGCCGCCCGCGACTTGGGCCCCGACGGGTTCTGGACGAGCGACGATCTGGGCCACCAGACGCAGCTCATGATGAGCCCGCCGGTCTATCGCGAGTTCCTACTGCCGTACTACCAACGCGTCGGCGATTGCCTTCGCGAGCTCGGGATGCACTGGTGGCTCCATAGCTGCGGGAACAACACGGAGATCCTAGGCGATCTGGCAGATGCCGGCGTCGACGTGTTCCACCCGGTTCAGAAACACACGATGGACGAGCAGAGCGTCTCAGACATCTACGGCGACCGAATGACGTTCCTCGCCGGTATCGACGTGCAGCACATTCTGCCCGAGGACGACCCAGCCGGCGTTCGGCGCGAGGTGCGCTACCTGATCGATACGTTCGACCGCGAAGGCGGCGGCATGTGTTTGGGAGCCGGCAACGGGATCGTCGGCGGCACGCCGTTCGAGAACATCGAGGCGTTCCTGCACGAAGCAATCGTCTACGGCGCAGAGCATAGGGGCCGGTTCGCGCGCTGACGTTGGATGGTGCGGCGTCGAGCACGCCGCGCCATCGGTGCGACTAGAAGGTCGGAACGGTGACGGCGACCTCGCGGCCGCCCTGTTCGTTCGAGTCGATGACGCCCTGGATGATGACGTTCGTCAGGAGCATCCCGTCGGGATCGATGGGCGACGGCTTGTTGTTCCGCACGGCATCGACGAACGCCGTGTCCTCTGCCAGGAAGACGTCCACCGGATCGAACTCGCGGTAGGTCACGTCTTTGATCTCGCCCTTGTCGTCGCCGTAGACGGTGATGCCCTCCTGAGGTCCGCGCACCTCGCCGATACCGATGCGGAGCCCAGCCTTCTTGCCGAGGAAGATCGTCCCGCCGAGCGAGTCCATATGCATGCACCAGCACGTCTTGTAGACGAGCCGCGCGCCGTTGTCGAAGAGGACCCAACCAGCGGCGAAGTCCTCGACTTCCGTCTCCTTGAGTGCCGGGTTCCACGTATTGTGGAGGCTCAGGTAGTTCGACGTGATGCCGGAGACGGCGACGGGCTTCGGGTGTCCCATCAGGTAGAGCGCCGTATCGAGGGCGTAGACGCCGATGTCCGCAGCCGCGCCAAGGCCCGCGGTCGCCTTGCGGATGAAGCTGCCGCCGGGGTTGCCGCGTCGCCGGTCGGCGATGGTCTCGGCGTAATAGATATCACCCAGCGTCCCGGCGTCGATGATGGACTTCGCCTGGATGACGTGCGGCGTGTAGCGCAGCTTGAGCGCGACCATCAGGATGCGGTCGGCTTCGTGGGCGGCTCGGACCATCGAGGTCGCGGCGTCGAGCGTCGCCTCCATCGGTTTCTCGCAGAGGACATGCTTGCCCGCCTTCAGAGCCGCGACGGTGGGAGCCGCGTGCAGGGCGGTGGGAGTGCAGACGAGAACGCCCTCGATTTCGTCGAGCTTCAGCATCTCGTTGTAGTCGGAGAAGAGCTTCTCGACGCCCCAGCGCTCCTTCGCGCGCTCCAGGTTGGCGGGCACTAGGTCGCACGCGGCGACGATCTCGGCGGCTGGAACCTTCGACATCGCGCCGAAGTGCGCCTGTGCGATTCCGCCTGCGCCGATCAGTCCGAGCTTCACGGTCCTCACAGTAGTCTCCTGTGGTCTGTTCGTCGTCTCTTGTGCCAGGCCGGTGCACGCCGTCCATTGTCTTCGCGCAGGAACCGCCCGTCAACGCGTCGTCATGGTCGCACTAGAGCGTGTGTGATGGACTTTCCGAGGTTCAGGTAAACTGTGGGCATACTTCCGAGAGTCTGCCTCCCCGAACCGAAGAGAGCGCCACGAGATGTCTCGAAAAGCCTATCCGTCCGACGTGGCGGACGACGAATGGGGGTTCGTCGCCCCTTATTTGACGTTGATGACCGAGGACGCTCCGCAACGGGAACGTGCGTTGCGGGAAGTCTTCAACGGACTTCGATGGGTCGTGCGGGCGGGCGCCTCGTGGCGCATGCTGCCTCACGACCTGCCGCCGTGGGAGGCGGTCTATCAGCAGACTCAGCGATGGATCCAAGCGGGCGTCTTCGAGTCCATGACTCACGACCTGCGCGTTCTGCTGCGCGTTCTGCTGCGCGTGGCCGCCGGACGGAACGAACAGCCGTCCGTGACCCTTCTCGACAGCCGTACGCTGCAATCGACGCCG